>SXJQ01000085.1 GCA_005779345.1 Actinomycetota bacterium | reverse complement strand
TCCGGGCTCATCTACCGAGCGATGGGTTTCCCCACCAACATGTTCACCGTCCTGTTCGCGATCGGTCGGCTGCCCGGCTGGATCGCGCACTGGAAGGAGATGAACGAGAGCACCAAGACCAAGATCGGGCGGCCGCGCCAGATCTACACGGGCCCCGTCGCGCGCGAATACCGACCGATCGACGCCCGCGGCTGATCGTTCCCACCGTGCTCGCCACCACCGCGATCGATCTCGACCGGTATCCGCTCGACCGACCCGCGTCGCGCGAGTACGCGGCATGGTGCGCCCGGATTCGCTCAGAACTCGACCAGAACGGCGTTTCGATCCTCCCCGGATTCGTCACCGAATCCGCGATCGGCGCACTCAGAACGGAGTCGCGTGCGGTCGCGCCGCTCGGTCATCACTCCGACGTGTCGGGGACGCCCTACCTCGAACTCCCCGCCGACCACTGGCCCGCGGGCCACCCGCGCGTCGCGTGGGGCCACACCGCACTCGACGCGGTCGCGTACGACCGCTTCCCCGACGACTCGATCCTCCGCGCGATCTACGAGTGGGACCCACTGCTCGCGTTCCTCACCGACGCGCTCGGCTTCACCGTGTACCGCTACGACGATCCGCTCGGCGGGCTCAATCTCGCGGTCATGCGCGCCGGCGACGAACTGTTCTGGCATTTCGACCAGACCGACTTCGTCGTCTCGCTCGCGATCCAGTCGAGCGACGCGGGCGGCGAGTTCGAGTACGCGCCGATGATCCGAACTGCCGACGACGAACGCTACGACGACATCGCCGCACTGCTCGCGGGCGAGTTTCCGAGCGCGGTCACGGTCCCGATGACACCGGGGACCCTGATGCTCTTCGAGGGACGACACTCGATCCACCGGGTCACTCCGATCGTCGGCGCTACCCCGCGCCTCGTCGGCCTCTTCGGGTACGACCGAGCGCCGGGCACCTGTTCGAGCACGTTGCTGCGCGAGATCCGTTACGGCCGCGCCCGCTGACCCGGCAGGCACGCTGCGTAGAGTGACGCGTCGGATGGACCTCACGCCGACTCCGACCGAGCAAGAACTCCGCGACGAATGTCGCGAGTGGCTGCAGAGGTTCCTCCCGTGGGAGTACGGCCAGGGGCTACCACCGCGTTTCGACGACCTCGCCGAGGAAGTCGCGTTCGGCCGCGACTGGCAGGCGAAGCTCGCGACCGGTCGGTGGGTCGGCGTCGCCTGGCCGGTCGAGTACGGCGGGCGCGGCGGTGGCCCGGTCGAGCACTACATCGTCACCGAGGAGCTGGCCCGAGCGCGAGCGCCCGAACTCGTCGGTCGGATCGGCGTGAACCTGCTCGGTCCGACAGTGCTCGCGCACGGGACCGCCGAACAACGAACGCGGTTCCTCCCCAAGATCCTCGCCGCCGAGGAGATCTGGTGTCAGCTCTTCTCCGAACCCGAGGCGGGCAGCGACCTCGCGTCGCTGCGCACCCGCGCCACGCGCGTCGAGGGCGGTTGGCTCATCAACGGTCAGAAGGTCTGGACGAGCTACGCGCAGTTCGCGGATTGGGGCGCCTGCCTCGCGCGCACGAACCTCGACGTGAAGCCGCAGATCGGCATCACCTATTTCGTCGTCGACATGCGCGCGCCGGGCGTCGAGGTCCGGCCGCTGCGCCAGATCACCGACGAACGCGAGTTCAACGAGGTGTTCTTCACCGACGTGTTCGTCCCCGACGACCGCGTCGTCGGTGCGGTCGACGAGGGGTGGCGGATCGCGAACAGCACGCTCACCCACGAACGCGGTGTCAACCCGCGCCAGCTCGTGATCCACGCGCAGCTCGTCGACGAGCTGTGGAAGCTGGCGAGTGAATCGGGCGCACTCGACGACCCGCGTCTCGGTCCCCGTCTCGCCGAGGCGTTCGTGGAGATCCAGCTGTTCCGGCTGCACAATTGGCGCTCGATCTCGCGCACTGCCAAGGGCACCGAGCCCGGACCGGTCGGCAGTATCAACAAGCTGTGGTGGAGCGAGATGAGCAAACGGCTCCACGACACGGTGATGGACGTGCTCGCCGAACACGCCCCGCTGTGGCGCGGCGCCGACGACAATCCCGGCGACGGCGCGTGGCAACGCAGTTGGCTCTACTACCAGGCGAGCTCGATCTGGGCGGGGACGAACGAGATCCAACGCAACGTGATCGCCGAACGCACCCTCGGACTCCCGCGCTGACATCGTGCATGCGATCTGGGAGACCCCACCCCTCGACGTGCTCGCGGCGATGCGATCCGAACGCGAGTCGCTGGTCGAGACGCTGCGGTCGTGTTCCGACGACGATTGGAGCCGACCCACGGCCTGTGCCGCCTGGGACGTGCGCGGCCTCGTCGCTCACATGGTCGATACCGACCTTCGCGTCGTCTCGGCCGTGCGCGACCATCACACCGCAGCGTGGTTCACCGGCCCTGCCGACGAACTCGCCGCACATCTCGACGCGGTGAACCGCCGTTTCGTCGACGCGGTTCCGGGTTGGTCGGGACGCGTCCTCACCGCACTCCTCGCCGCCTCGGGGACTGCGGTCGTCGCGACACTCGCTTCGGCCGATCCGATGCAACCCACCTTCGGGGTCTCGTGGGCAGGGGTGGAACCCACCGCACCGCGATGGTTCGGAACGGCGCGTGAATACACCGAGCACTGGGTGCACGGCCGTCAGGTTCGTCTCGCCCTCGGCGTTCCTCCGCTCGACGATGCCGTACACCTCGCTCCGGTCATCGACACATTCCGCTGGTGCCTGCCTCCTGCGTTGGATCGCCTCGGCGGGCCGCGGCCCGCGTCGGTGCGCGTCGAGATCCATGGTGCGGTCGAACGCGAATGGCACCTTGCCCGGTCGACCGACGGCTGGGCGTTCGTCGGCGGCGAGCAGGGTGACGCCGATGAGATCGTCCACCTCGATGCGCTCGAGGCGGTACGCACCTGGACCGCACCGCGGGCGCGCCTCGCGACCCGTCCCGCGACCGCGCTGGTCGCCGTGGCCGCAGCACGGGCGATCGTCGTCTGAACCGTGGTCACCCACGAACGCCACCGAACGTTCCCGTCGCACGTGGTCCGCGCGGGCCGGGGCTACATTTCGCACCCGTGACCCCGTTCGTGACGATCCGGTACGCCGCCGACGGCCCGATCGCGACGATCACGCTGGCTCGCCCCGAAGCCCGCAACGCCCAGAGCTCCGAGCTGATCGACGAACTCGACGCCGCGTTCGACCTCGCCGACGCCGACGATGCGGTCCGGGTCGTCGTGCTCGCCGCCGACGGCGACCACTTCTCCGCCGGGCACGACCTCAAGGAGATCCTCGCCGGCGACTCGTTCTGGGCCGCGCAGCGCGCGACTCCCGAGGGCAAGCTGCGCCACGAGCAGGTCATGTACTGGGACCGGCTCGTGCGCATCCGCGACTTCCGCAAGCCGACGATCGCCGCGGTGCAGGGCACCTGTGCCGCGGGTGGCCTCATGCTCGCCTGCGTGTGCGACCTGATCGTCGCGGCCGACGATGCGGTGTTCTCGAACCCGGTCGCGCGCATGAGCGGCGTCGGCGTCGAGTTGCTCGTCGAACCCTGGGAGCTCGGGCCCCGCAAGGCAAAGGAGTTCTTGCTGTGCGCCACGAAGCTCGACGCAGCCGAAGCCGAACGGCTCGGGCTCGTCAACCGCGTCGTTCCGCGCGCGGAGTTGGCCGCGCAGGCTCGCGCGATGGCCGAGTCGGTGGCGCTCGTACCCCCGGTCACGGCCGAGGCCATCAAGGCGTCGGTGAACCACATGCTCGACACGCAGGGTCAACGCGAGAGTTGGCGGTACCACTTCATGATCCACCAGTTCGTGAGCAACACCCCGACCGCGCTCGATCGACTCGACGACCGGCGGGCCGGCGGGATGGACGCCGTCAAACGCGAGCAGGCCGGGTCCTGACGTCGTGAAGCGGCGCGAGGTGGGCGCGTGAAGCCACTCGACGGAATCCGTGTCATCGACCTCGGGACGCGCATCGCGGCGCCGTTCTGCGCGGGCCTGCTCGGCGAGCAGGGCGCCGAGGTCATCAAGATCGAACAGCCCGGCAGCGGCGACTTCATGCGCGAGATCGGACCGTTCGTGCGCGCGGACGACGGTGTGGACTACTCGCTGTTCTGGGCGGTCGAGGGCCGCGGTCGCAAGAGCGTCACCCTCGATCTGCGGACCGCGGAGGGCCAGGCGGTGTTCCGACGCCTCGCAGCGACCGCCGACATCGTGGTCGAGAACTTTCGGCCCGGAACGCTCGAACGCTGGAACGTCGATCCGAGCGCGCTCGCCGACCACCTCGTGTGGGTACGCATCTCGATGTTCGGACAAGACGGGCCGAACCACGAGCGCCCCGGACTCGACCGCGTCGGGATCGGCTTCGGAGGTCTGATGCACCTCACGGGCTATCCCGACCGCCCGCCGGTGCGCGTCGGCGTGACGATCTCCGACTATCTGACCGGGGTGTTCGCCGCGCAGGCCGCGGTCGCAGCCCTCTACGCGCGTGACGCGCGCGACGCCCGCGATCGCACGGGCGCGGTCATCGACGCGGCGCTGTACGGGAGCGTGCTGCGGATCCTGGAATGGACGCTCGCCGGCTACGACCGGCTCGATCTCGTCCGCAATCGCGAAGGCAACCGGCTCGCGAACAGCGCGCCGCTCGACAACTACCCCACCAGCGACGGCAAGCACGTGTGCATCGTCGCCGGCTCCGACGTGAACTTCGCCCGGCTGTGCTCCGCGATGGGTCGAGACGATCTGGCGACCGACGCGCGCTTCGCTCGGCTCGCGGACCGCGCCGAACGCAACGACGAGATCAACGGGATCGTCGCCGCATGGACCGCCACCTTGCCGGCCGACGAGATCGAACGACGTTGTGTCGCTGCCGACGTCCCCGTGGCGACCGCGTACACGGCGGCCGACATCTTCGCCGACCCCCACATCGCAGCGCGCGGCGATCTGGTCAGCGTCGACGATCCCGTCATCGGTCCGATCCGTCAACAAGCGCCGTACCCGCGTTTCGTCGGCGAAGCCGTCGAGGCACCGACCGGCGCGCCACGACTCGGCGAGCACACCGATTCGGTACTCCGCGGGTTGGGCTTCTCCGACGTCGAGTTGGACGCGCTCCGCGCCGACGGTGTGATCTAGCGGCATGGTCGCGCGTTCGATCCAACCCGAGTTGTTCGAGGTCCGCAGCGACGGTTCCTGCGTTCTGGTCGGCGGATACTGTGCGTCGAGCGGGCGTTACCACTTCCCCCTCCAGGACTGCTGCCCCTACACCGGCGCGACCGACATCGAACGGGTCGAGTTGTCGACGACCGGATCGCTCTGGGGCTGGACCGCGGTGACGACCGCGCCGCCCGGCTACGACGGACCGGTTCCGTACGGATTCGGGGTCGTGGAACTCGCCGGGCAGGGGCTGCGTGTCATCACCCGCCTCAGCGAGGCCGATCCGTCGGCGCTCACGTTCGGCGACGCGATGACCCTCGTCGTCGAGATCGTCGGTGCCGACGACGACGGCGACGTCGTCAGCTGGGCGTTCGCGAAGCCCGACGCGCGAATGACGGACCCGCAGATGGCCGACCGATGAGCCTCGCCGCCGTGACCGGTGTGGGCATCCACCCGTTCGGCCGATTCGAGGGCAAGACGGTCACGCAAATGGGCGTCGACGCCGTGCGCGCCGCGCTCGTCGAGGCCGGCGACCCGCGGATCGATGCCGCGTTCTGCGGCACCGCGTACAGCGGTGTGGCCGCGGGTCACAAGGTGCTCGGCGCGCTGGCGCGAACCGGGATGCCGATCGTCGACGTCGAGGCCGGATGCGCGAGCGGCGCAGCAGCATTGCAGCTCGCCGCGGGCGCGATCCGCGCCGGGCAATACGACACCGTGCTCGTGTTCGGGATCGAGAAGATGCCCAAGGGCATCATCCGGTCGAGCTTCTTCGAGCCGTGGCGCGAGCAGGCCGGCTTGGCCGCCACGCCGAGCTACTTCGCGCTGCGAGCGCAGCGCCTGATGCGCGAACGCGGCGTCACCAAGGACGATCTCGCCGCGGTGGTCGTGAAGAATCGGGCGCACGGCGTCGACAATCCCAACGCGATGTTTCGCAAGGCGGTCACCGCCGAGGAGGTGCTCGCGAGTCGCGTCGTCTGCGAACCGCTGCACCTGTGGATGCTCTGCTCGCCGAACGAGGGTGCGGCGGCCGTAGTCGTGCGGCGCGCCGAGTCGGCCGTCGCGGGCACGATCGAGGTCGCCGCGGCTTGTCTGCGAAGCCACCTCCCCGGCAGTGTGCTCGGCGAGGCGACCCCGATGGCCGGGATCGACGACAGCGCGATCACGCCGCCGTCGACGCTCGCCGCCCAGCAGGCGTACGAGCAGGCCGGGCTCGGCCCCGACGACGTCGATGTCGCCGAATGTCAGGACACCGACGCGGCGCGCGAACTACTCGCCTGGGAGGAACTCGGCCTGTGCGCGCCCGGCGCCCAAGGTGCCCTGCTCGCCAGCGGAGCGCACCACCTCGGCGGCCGGCGACCGGTGAACCCGAGCGGCGGGTTGCTCGCGAAGGGCGAACCCCTCGGTGCGAGCGCGCTGGGCCAGATGGTCGAGTTGGTACACCAACTGCGCGGTGAGGCCGGAGGCCGCCAGGTCGAGGGCGCGCGGGTCGCCCTCGCGCACACGGTCGGCCGCGGCGCCAACGCCAGCGTCACCATCCTCCGCCGCCACTGACCCCCCCACCCCCCATGCCGGCGTCGTCGCTGCGCGCCCGCGGTCGCCCGACGACGCCAGTACGACCCTCGACCCAAAGACCATCCCAACCGGCGTCGTCGCTGCGCACCGGCGGTCGCCCGACGACGCTCGAATGGTGCCTCTGGCCAGGCTGAAGGGACTTGTCACACCCTGTCGTCACAATGGCGTCATGACGAACGGACCCGACGACCCCTACGAGCACGCGGCGCAGCACCATTCCCTGCTCCGCTCCGGCCACGATGGCACTCCTCGAATGCCACCCCGCCGGATCCAAACCGCCCGACGTCGGGGTGAGATCGCGCCGGTACATCGGGGGGTCTGGCAATTCCGGGCAGCCGCCTCGACCTGGCATGGCCAAGCGCTCGCCGCCTGCTGGGCCGCCGGGCGGCGGCTCGGCAGCGGTTTCGGATGCCGCGACGACGCTGGGCCGAGCGACACTCTCGCCGCGATCAGCCATGAGTCGGCCGACTTTCTGTGGGGGCTTCCGGGTGGACCGACCTCCCCGATCGACGTGGTCTGCTCCCGTTGGGACCGCACCCATCATCACGGCGTCAGGGCGCACGAGTTCACCGATCTCGCACCGAGCGACATCACCGAGCGTGAAGGGGTGCCCGTCGTCGTCATCGAGTTGACGCTGCTCCAACTCGCAGGGCGCAAGGGTGTCTCGGTCTCCCGCGTCGAGCGAGCGATCCACTCGGCACGCCGACGCAGGCTCGCGACCGATGAGTCGATCGAGGCGTATCTCGCCCAACATGCCCGCCGCGGACGGCCCGGCGTGCGCAAGCTCCGCGCGGCCATCGAACTCAGCCGGCGGCAGCGGCGGCCCGCGGAGTCCGACCCCGAGGCCCTCCTCCTCCAGGCCGCTCGCGCCCACTCGCTCGGCGAACCCGCGCTCCAATTCGAATTGCGCGATGCCGACGGACGACTCGTCGGTCGATTCGACGGCGCGTATGAGTCCGATCGCATCTTGTTCGAGTATCAGAGCGCCGAATGGCACGACCACGAGGCCGCCGGCGACCGCGACAGCCGCCGAGCGCTCCGCGCCGCAGGACTCGGGTGGGTCGTGATCGAGGCGCGATGGTGGGATCTTCAGCACGGCGGCGCGGAGTTCGCTTCGGCCGTCCGAGGCATTCGGGCCCGCAATGCGCGCCTCCGCCAGTCGAGCTGACGCTCCCGCGCCGCCCCACCCTTCGTCCCAGCCCGAACCCGCGCCGCCCCACCCTTCGTCCCAGCCCGAACCGGCGTCGTCAACCCGCGCTCCCCGCGCCGCGACGACGCCGGTTTGCTCCTCGGGCGGTCCGGCACGCAACCGGCGTCGTCAACCCGCGTTCCTCGCCGCGCGACGACGCCGGTTCGCTGCCGGTTCGGTAGGTTCGGCGGCATGAGTGGAGACGAACACGTCGCGGGGGTCTGGTTCCAGGTCACCGACCTGCCGGTCGTCGAGGGACGGGGCTGCACCGTCGTCACCGCCGACGGCACCGAGTACCTCGACTTCACGAGCGGGATCGCCGTCACGAGTACCGGCCACTGCCACCCCAAGGTCGTCGCGGCGATCCGCGACCAGGCCGGTCGGTTCATCCACTCGCAGGTGAACTGCTACCGCAACCCGATCGTCGGCGAACTCGCCGACCGCCTCGCGACGATCACCCCCGAGAGCATCGACCAATTCTTCTTCTCCAACTCGGGCGCCGAGGCCACCGAGGCCGCGGTCAAGCTCGCGCGACAGGTCAGCGGCCGCCCCAACGTGATCGTGATGGACGGCAGCTTCCACGGGCGGACGATGCTGACCATGGCCATGACCACGAGCAAGACCGGCTACCGCGCCGGCTACCAACCGCTCCCGGCAGGGATCTTCGTGGCGCCCTTCCCCCGTGCATTCGAGTGGGGGTGCAACGAGGCCGACGCGAGCCGACGCGCCCTGGCGGGACTCCGCCACTTGCTCGCGAGCCAGACCGCCCCCGACGAGACCGCCGCGATCGTGATCGAGCCGGTCCTCGGCGAAGGCGGCTACATCCCCGCGCCCGACGCGTACCTCCACGCCCTGCGCGACCTGTGCGACGAGACCGGGATCCTGCTCGTCGCCGACGAGGTCCAGGCGGGCTTCGGACGCACCGGGCGCCTGTTCGCCGTCGACCACAGCGGGGTGCGCCCCGACGTGATGGTGATGGCGAAGGGAATCGCGAGCGGGTTTCCGATCGC
The DNA here is from genome assembly GCA_005779345.1 of Actinomycetota bacterium. Lineage (GTDB taxonomy): Bacteria > Actinomycetota > Acidimicrobiia > IMCC26256 > PALSA-610 > SXJQ01. Next base: position 4,804 of record SXJQ01000085.1, on the reverse strand, counting down.
CGCGATCGGCGCATCGTCGGATCTCATGGGCAAGTGGCCCCGCGGCAGCCACGGCGGCACCTACGGCGGCAACCCGATCGGGTGCGCGGCCGCGCTCGCGACCATCGACGTGCTCACCGACGACGGCGTCATCGCCAACGCGGCCGCGCGCGGCGACCAACTGCTCGCAGCACTGGGCGCCGTTCAGCGTTCCCACCCCGGTCTCGCCGACGTGCGCGGTCGGGGCCTGATGGTCGCGACCGAGTTCGTCGCGCCCGACGGCACGCCCGATGCGGCGACGGTCGCCCGGGTGATCGAGACGGCGCGCACCGAGCATCGCGTGTTGTTCATGAACTGCGGCACCTACGGCAACATCGTGCGGTGGATGCCGCCACTCGTCGTCACCGCCGACGAGATCTACCGAGCGGTCGCCGCGTTCGCGGCCGCGCTCTGAGCGGAGGCAACGAATGGTCACCCAGCCCCTCGATTTCTCGACCTCGATCGAGATCGCAGCACCGCCGACGGCAGTCTGGGCGCTCGTCGCCGAGGTCACCCGCATGGGCGAGTGGAGCCCGGAGTGCGTCCGCGCCGAATGGCACGATGGCTCCGACCGTCCCGCGGCGGGAGCGCTGTTCGTCGGTCACAATCGCGCGGGAACGTTCGAATGGTCGGTGCCGTCGCAAGTGACCGAGTGCGTCGAAGGGTCGGTCTTCGCGTTCGTTGCCCCTGCCGAGATGGATCCGCCCGAGCAACGCACGACATGGCGGTACGAGTTCGCACCGAGCGACGATGGTTCCGGGTGCATCTTGACCGAGTCGTTCCACGCTCCGCTGCTCAACGTCGAGGGCGCCGCCAGCAACTTCGAGGGGCGCTACGAGATGCTGTGCGCCGCGGTCGAACAGACCCTCGCCAACATCAAGGCCGCCGCCGAACACCCCTGAACCCCAGGTGCGGCGCGAGCGAAGCGTCGCGCGCAGCTATCGACGCACCTCGGGGGGTCAGATGCCGTCGTTGTAGGCCTGAATGCGTTGGTCGGCGTCGCGCTTCGCGTCCGCCAATGCGTCGGCCGGCGACGTCGACTCGACGAGGAACGCCTCGAGCGCGTCGGTCATCGCGTCGCGGACGCCCTTGTAGTCGCCGATCACCGGTCCGGCGGTCGCGACGTTGTCGACGCCGCTCACGAGTTGGTCGAAGGCGACCTTGTAGCCGGGCTTGTCGGCCCACAACGACTGGATCGTGTCGCTGTCGGCGGCGGCGCGGCTCACCGGGATGTACCCGGTGCCCGCGGCCCAAGTGGCCTGCGACTCGGGCGACGCGAGGAACGCCGCGTACGTGTACGCCGCGGCCAAGCGAACGTCGTCGCCGTTGGCCGGGAGGAAGTTCGCCGCGCCGCCGACGAGCACACCGCCGTTGCCGTTGCCACCCGGCAGCGGCGCGACCCCGATTTCGACCTCGACGTCGCAACCTTCGCCCTGCAACACGTCGTAGGCGGTGCCGAGCGCAGCCGACGTATCGATCGTCATCGGCACGGTCCCCTTGCAGATGTTGATCAGGTTGTCGAAGCCACTCGGTCCGCCCGCCGGGTTCGTGACGAACACGCCGGCCTCCTGGCCCGAATCGAGGAACTCGAAGATCTCGAGTGCGGTGTCGGTGTCGAAGGCGGCCGCCGTCGCCCGACCGCTGCGGCCGTTGTCGTTGTTCACGTACGGCTCGCCGTTCAGTGCGAGGAACTGTTCCAGCACCCAAGCGTCGCGCTTGAAGGCGAAGCCGTACTCGATGCCCGATCCCTGGAGCGCGTCGGCGTACTCGCGCACCTCGGCGAAGGTCGTCGGCGCCTGCTCAGGGTCGAGACCGGCGGCCTCGAACGACTTCTTGTTGTAGTAGAAGACCGGGTTCGAGACGTTGAACGGCATCGGGTACAGCGTGCCGTCGATGCTGTAGTAGTCGACCACGCGCTTCACGAAGTCGTCCTTGGTCGCGTCTGCAGCGTCGAGACACGCCTGCGCCGGAACGACGGCCTGCGCGTCGACGACCTTCTGGAGCGACGTGTCCTCGAGTTGGATGAGGTCGGGCGAATCGTTCGTGTTGAACGCCGTCTCGAACGCCGTGAAGTTCTCGGTGTATCCATTCTGATTGACGAGCGTGACCGCGACCTTGTCCTGCGACGCGTTGAACTCGTCGGTGAGCGTCGTCAACGTTTCTTCGTTCGCCCGGGTCATCGCGTGCCAGTACGTGATCTCGACCGGTCCCTCGGCCGACTCCAACGCGTCGAGCGGGCACTGGTCGGAGAGGTCGGGCACGGTGTCGCCCGACGTCGTGGTCGCCCCGGGCGCGATCGTGGTCTCCGACCCTTCGCCGTCGCCGCCGCCGCAGGCCGCGAGGCCGACGGCGAGCACGAGCGGGACGACCGCGAGCCGGCGACGAGATTGCACGTGTTGGAGACGGTTGTTGCGCATTCGGTTCATCCCTTCACCGCGCCGGCCGTGAGCCCGCGCACCAACTGTTTCGAGAACACCATCAACAAGACCGCGATCGGTAGGAACGCGAGCACCGTACCGGCGTAGGTCACGCCGATCTGGTCGAGCGACCCTCCGGCGAGTTGCTTGAGTCCGTACTGCACCGTGCGGTACTCGGGCGCGTCGCTGGTCACGAGGAGCGGCCAGAGGTACTGATTCCACGCTCCGAGGAACGCGAACAGGCCCATCGCGGCGATGGCCGGCCGGGTGAGCGGGACGACGATGCGGGTCATGAACCGGAGGTGGCCGTATCCGTCGAGGAAGGCGGCCTCGCGCAACTCCTTGGGAACCTGGAGGAACGACTGGCGCAACAAGAAGGCGCCGAACCCGCTCGCGAGCGACGGCACGATGAGCGCAAGGTAGGTGAGGTCGCCGTCCCACGGGCGCACGGTCTTGACGTTCTGCAGGATCGTGACCTCGGCCGGAATCATCAAGGTCGTGAGGAACACGACGAACAGCAACCGCCGCAACGGGAAGCGCAAGAACGCGAACGCGTAGGCCGCCATGATCGCGGTGACGACCTGCCCCGCGGTGATCGCGATCGTGACGATCGCGGAGTTGAGCAGGTACTTCGACAGGTGACCCTGACTCCACGCCTTGGAGTAGTTCTCCCAGTTCGGCGAGGCCGGGAACCACGGGAACGGCGTGATTTCGGTCGGCGTCGACAAGGAGTTGACGACCGTGGCATACACGGGGAACAGGATCAGTCCGGCGAGCACCGTGAGCAGCGCATACCGCAGGACGCGACGCCCCGACCCCGCCGACTCCCGCGGCCCTCCCGGCGCGGCCGACCCGACGGGTGCGACCCACGTCGGCGGCCCGACCGACCCGACCGGCCCGACCGACCCGACCATGCCGGCTGGGTCAACCGACATACTTCACCCGCCGTTCGAGACGGAGTTGCAGCAGGGTGAGGACGAACACGCACACGAACAGGCCGACGGCGAACACCGCCGCCTTCACCTGGTTGCCCGAGACGATCCCGGAGTCGTAGACCGCGTACGCGAGCACGCGCGTGTTGTCGCCGGTGCCGCCGCCCGGTGTGAGGATGTCGATCTCGGCGAACGTCTTGAACGCGCTGATCGCCCCGACGACGAACGCGAAGAACAATGTCGGCGACATCAGTGGCAGCGTCACCGCGAAGAACCGGCGGTTCGCGCCCGCGCCGTCGATGGCTGCGGCCTCGAGCACGTCGTCGGGCAGCGCCTGGAGTCCCGAACTCATCACGATGAACGCAAGCCCGAGGCTCTGCCAGATCGCGACCCCGGCCACTGCGGGCAACGCCCAGGTCGGGTGTTCGAGGATCGGGATCCCGCCGATCCGCAGCTTCCATACTCCAGAAGCGGGCCCGAACAGGCTGAAGAAGATCACCGACGCCACCGCGGCAGAAGTCGCGACCGTGGAGCTGAAGATCGTCCGGTAGATCGTGATGCCGCGCAGGCGCTGGTGGGCGAGCACGGCGAGCAGCAATCCGAGCCCGATGCCGACGGGCACGGTGATGACCGTGAACTTCAACGTGATCCACAGCGCGTCGCGGAACTCCTCGGAGCCGAGGATGTCGCGCCACTGCTCGAGCCCGACCCACGTGCGGGTTCCGCCGGTCTTGTTGGCCCCGAACCCGACGCCACCGCGCGACTCGTAGAACGGCAGCTCGATGTTCTTGGCGAACGGAAAGAAGACGAAGACCCCGAACACGACGAACGACGGCAGCAGCAGGGCGTAGGCGAGTGACGCCTCGCGCAGCCGGCCCCTACGACGCATCCCCGCCCTCGGCGTTCCCGCCCGCGGTGGTGGTCGTGGTAGCCGTCGTGGTCGCGGTCGCGACGCCGAACCGCGTTCCGGTCAAGCGGTCGAACAGGTGCACGGCATCGGGCGCGACGGCGAGACGGATCGTCGCACCGTCGGCCGCCACCGCCAGGCTCGCCGCCTGGCGCACGATGACGATGTCGCCGTTCGCGAGCCGGCAGTGCAAGTGACGCTCGTGACCGAGCGACTCGCTGAACATCACGACGGCACCGAGCGCGCCGTTGGGATCGACGACGAGGTGCTCGGGTCGGATCCCCGCCGTGCACTCCCCGGCCGGAACGGCTGCAAGCTCCGCCGGCAGTGGCAGGCGGTCGTCGCCGACGCACACCGCGCCATCGGCCACCCGAACCGCGAACAGGTTCATCGGTGGGGTCCCGATGAAGCCGGCGACGAACACGTTGGCCGGCCGTTCGTACACGGCCTGCGGACCGTCGAGTTGTTGCAGCTGACCGTCGCGGAGGATCGCGATGCGGTCGCCCATCGTCATTGCCTCGATCTGGTCG
>SXJQ01000084.1 GCA_005779345.1 Actinomycetota bacterium | reverse complement strand
TCGTCGCGCTCCCGGACCCTCGGCTCGAGGTGCTTGCCGAGATCTTCGGCAGCGCCAGGATCCTGCCGGCCACCGTCTCCTTCGTCGACATTGCGGGCATCGTGAAGGGTGCGAGCGAGGGCGAAGGTCTCGGCAACAAGTTCCTGGCCAACATCCGTGAAGCCGACGCGATCTGTCAGGTCGTGCGCGCGTTCGACGACGACGACGTCATCCACGTCGCCGGCCGCGTCGATCCGGCCGACGACATCGAGATCGTGCACACCGAGTTGATCCTCGCCGACCTCCAGACCCTCGAGAAGGCGATCCCGCGCCTCGAGAAGGAGGTGACGGGCAAGAAGATCGAACGCGCGACGCTCGATGCCGCGCTCGCCGCGCAGACGCTGCTGTCGTCGGGCACCACGTTGCACGCGGGAGCCGAGGCCGCCGGCATCGATGTCGAACGCATTCGCGATCTCTCGCTGCTGACCGCGAAGCCGTTCATCTACGTGTTCAACGTCGACGAGGCCGGGCTGTCCGACACCGCACTCCAAGACGAGTTGCGCGCGCTGGTCGCGCCGGCCGACGCGGTCTTCCTCGACGCCAAGCTCGAGTCCGAACTGGTCGAACTCGACGACGCCGATGCCGCCGAGTTGCTCGCGAGTGTCGGCCAGACCGAATCGGGCCTGGATCAGCTCGCCCGGGTCGGCTTCCACACCCTCGGGTTGCAGACGTACCTCACCGCCGGCCCGATGGAGGCCCGCGCGTGGACGATCCACCAGGGCTGGACGGCACCGCAAGCCGCGGGTGTGATCCACACCGACTTCCAGCGCGGCTTCATCCAGGCCGAGGTCGTCGCGTTCGACGATCTCGTCGCTGCCGGGTCGATGGCCGAGGCCAAGGCGAAGGGCCGGGTCCGTATCGAGGGCAAGGACTACGTGATGGCCGACGGCGACGTCGTCGAGTTCCGCTTCAACGTGTAACGAGGGTCTTGACGGCTCTGATATCCTCTGATATCGACTGGAGGAACCGTGACCGACATTCTCATCAGGGGCGTCCCCGAGGACGTCATAGCCGCGATCGACATCAAAGCCCAGCGAGTCGGCCTCTCGCGAACCGAGTACCTCCGTCGGGCACTGGCGCGTGAAGGCGATGCCGAGTCGACCGCGGTCTCCGTGGCCGACCTGGCCGGCTTCGCCGATACGTTCGCCGACCTCGACGACCCCGACATCATGGGTCGCGCCTGGCGATGACCGGCTGGCTCATCGACAAGTCCGCGCTCGTCCGACTCGCCACGAGCCCGGACGCCCAGGGGTGGGCAGATCGCATCCAACGAGGACTCGTTCGGATCAGCACGGTCACCCGCCTCGAAGTCGGCTACTCGGCTCGCACAGCTGACGACCTTCGGCATGCGCTGGCGGTGCCACCGCTGACCTCGATGCCCGTGGAGTACCTCACGCCCGCGATCGAGGACCGTGCCGTCGAGGTTCAAGCCGCGCTCGCCGATCGAGGTCAGCACCGAGCGCCATCGATCCCTGACCTCCTCATCGCTGCCGCGGCCGAACTGGCCCAACTGACCGTTCTCCACATCGACAAGGATTTCGACCTCATCGCCGGCATCACGGGCCAACCGGTCGAACGGCTCAGCCAATCATGACCGGCCCGAGGCGGTGCCACGCCCGCCGCTGCACGGTGGAAGGGCTGAACCACCGCATCACCGAAGGACACACCGCCGACGAACGCGCCGTCTTCGACGAGACCTGGGCGACCTCGCCCTACGTTGGAGCCTCGCGCGCAACCACCGAGAGGCGGTCCGAAGTGGGCCACGCGGTGGGCGGATCGTCGAACCATACGAACTCGAGGTAACTGAGCTGTCCGTCGTCGACGAACAGGACCACCTTTCCCGGCGGCTCGTCGTGGAGTGGGGCAACGTTCAGCTCCACGGGCACGAGGCCATCGGCGCGGGTGGACCTCGTTGCATCCGCCGCGACGCCGAGCTCGATCGAAGGGCAGCCGCACGTGCATCGGCCGACAACACGGAAATCGCGCGATTGGGCGCGGAGCGCCTCGGCGCCGTCGAAGGCCGCGGCGAGGAACAAGCCAAGGACGCGGCGATCATCATCGCTCGGCAATCGCGGTTCGAATCCCACGGCGCAATCATGCCGCGACTCACCGGTGACGGCCCCGCCAAGATCAGGAGGTCGACGTCAGAGTCGCGGTCGGCTTCACCGCGGGCTACGGACCCGAAGAGCCAGGCACCATGGGTCGGGCCACGCCGAACGCCGCCCGCGCAACCTTCGGATGAGCTCGCCGCGCAGGCCGGCGAGCGCCAGTACGGCCCCGCAACAAGGTGGTTCCGGATCAGCACAACGATGTGGCTAGATATTCTCGACCGAAAGCGCCATACTTCTCGAATGGAAGCAGGGGTCAGAGAGCTACGAGATCGCCTGAGTCACTACCTGAACATGGTGCGGGACGGCCAGGAGGTGACCGTGACCGATCACGGCAAGGCGGTGGCCCGACTCGTCCCGCTGGACCAACCTCGGGCGCTTGATCGCCTTGTTGCCGAGGGGCTGGTCACCCCCGCGCCGGTGGCCAAGCGTTCGCGGACACCGCCCCGCATCACGGCCAAGGGAACCGTCAGCGACCTCGTGGCCGAACAGCGGCAGTGATCGCCTACTTCGACACCTCCGCGGTGATCCCGTTGCTGATCGGCGAGCCTTCGTCGGCTACCTGCGCGCGAATGTGGAACGAAGCCGCCCGCAGCGTCAGCGTCCGTCTGCTCTACCCGGAAGCGCGTGCCGCGCTCGCGCGAGCTGAACGGGTGGGACGAATCACCAAGCGCCAGCACGACGTCGCCGTCGCGGAGTTGGAGACGATCATCACCGAGATCGACCACGTCGAGATCACCGCCCAGTTGGCCCGCAACGCTGGCGACGTCGCCCAAGCCCACCAGCTGCGCGGCTACGACGCCGTTCACCTCGCCGCCGCCATGGCCGCGTTCGATGCCGAACTCGTCCTGGTCACCGGCGACAACAACCTGGCCGCTGCAGCACGAGCACAGGGTCTGCCGGTCGCGCTCACTGGTTGACGGCCCGGATCCCGAACCGGAAGTTCACACCTCGTGATCACGATCACCCGTCAGTACGAGGTCCGCGCACGCGTGCTGCGAAGGCAAGGTTTCGCGGCGGCGACTCTGCGAGCATGGCGTCATGTCGCGTGAGCAGGAGTTGATCGATCGGACGCCGTCGCCGACGACCGTCGCATCGTTGACGGCCGATCTCGTGGCGCTCGGTGTCGAGTCCGGCGGCGTCGTGCCCGGGGAAGTCCTGATGGTGCACTCGTCGCTCGCCGCGCTGGGCTGGGTCGCGGGCGGCGCGCAAGCCGTCGTCGAGGCGCTGTTCGCCGCGGTCGGGCCTGCGGGCACGCTCGTGATGCCGACCCACTCCGGCCAGCTCACCGATCCCGCCGGTTGGGAGCATCCGCCGGTGCCCGACGCGTGGGTCGACGTGATCCGCGCCGCGACGCCCGTGTTCGATCCCGACCTGACTCCGTGCCGCGAGATGGGGGCGATCGTCGACTGCTTCCGTCACCATCGCGCAACGGTGCGCAGCGCGCATCCGGTGCTGTCGCTCGCGGCCAACGGTCCGTGTGCCGCCGAGATCGCCCGCGATCACGCGCTGAGCCCGGCGTTGGGCGAGGGATCACCGATCGCTCGCTTGTACGACCTCGACGCGCAGGTCCTGCTGCTCGGCGTCGGCCACGCGAACGACACGGCGCTGCACCTCGCCGAGTATCGGGCGACCTGGCCGGCCAAGATGGAGACGACCGAGGGGGTCGCGCTCATGGTCGATGGTGAACGGCGGTGGGTCAGCTACACCGATCTCGACCTCGTCGCCGACGACTTCGAGTCGATCGGCGAAGCGTTCGCGGCGACCGGCGGCGAGCAGCGCGGCCGGGTCGCGCTCGCCGAAGCGCGGCTGTGTCGGGTCCGTGCGATCGTCGACTTCGCCGTCGCTTGGATGACCGCGAACCGCGGCTGACGACCGCGCCGGGCGGTCGCCGACCGGCTCGGTACGCTGCGAGGCGTATGGCCTGGTTGGTGCGCGGCGAAGAAGTGCTGGCGGCGGCCGAGGTGGCGGTCACCCGCCGGTCGCGTCGCCGGGGATTGATGGGCCGCGACTTCGTCGACGGCGTGCTCGTGTTGCGACCGTGCCGGCAGGTCCACTCCTTCCGGATGCAGTTCCCGATCGATGTCGCGTTCTGCGATCGCGACGGCTTCGTGCTCCACACCGCGACATTGCGCCCCGGACGGCTGTCGCGCCCGGTGCCCCGCGCGTATTTCGCGATCGAGGCATGCGCCGGAGCGTTCGACCGGTGGCGGTTGCTCCCCGGCGACCTCGTCGAAGTGCGTCAATGACGGGTCCGGGAACGCTCGTCCTCGTCGCGACCCCGCTCGGCAACCTCGGCGACCTGTCGCCGCGCGCGATCGAGGCGCTCCGTTCGGCCGACGAGATCTGGTGCGAGGACACCCGCCGCACCCGCGTGCTCCTCACCCACGCCGGCATCACCGGTGCCCGGCTCCACGCGGTGCAGGCGCACAACGAGGCGCAGGCCGCAGCGCGACTCGTCGAGGTGCTGCGCGCGGGCCGCACCGTCGCGTACGCGAGCGACGCCGGCATGCCGGGTGTCTCCGATCCGGGGGAGCGGCTCGTCGCGGCGTGCGCCGCGGCCGACCTGCCGGTGTCGGTCGTGCCCGGCCCGAGCGCCGCGATCGGTGCGCTCGTGGTCTCGGGGCTCCCGACGGCTCGCTTCGCCTTCGAGGGCTTTCTCGCCCGCAAGGGCCCCGAACGCCGGGCGCGGCTCACTGCGATCGCTCGCAGCGACGCGACCTCGATCGTGTTCGAGGCGCCCAGCCGGGTCGCGGCCACGATCGCCGATCTTGCCGCGGTCTGCGGTCCCGAGCGCCGCGCCGCGGTCGTGCGCGAACTCACGAAGAAGTTCGAGGAGGTCGTCCGCGGCACGCTCGGCGATCTCGCCGGCATCGAACCGCGCGGCGAGTGCGTGATCGTGGTGGCCGGTGCACCCGAGCGCGCTGTTGCCGACGACGAGACGATCGACGCGGCATTGCGCGACGAGTTCGCGGCGGGGGCCAGTGCCCGCGACGCTGCGACCGACGTCGCGGCGTCGCTCGGCGTCGCCAAGCGGCGGGTCTACGAACGAGCGCTCGAGATCAAGCCGGCGCGGTGAGGGCGTCGACGCAGTTCCGACACACGAGCCGGTCGCGATAGGCCCGCAACTCGTCGTTGGAGTTGCAGAACACGCAACGGTGCTCGATGCGTGCCATCACGATCCGCGCGTCCTCGACGTGGATGTCGAGCAGGTCGCCTTCGTCGATCCCGAGCATGCGTCGCATCTCCACGGGCACCACGACCCGGCCGAGCGCGTCGATCCGCCGGGCGGTTCCCATCGCAGTGAGCATCGACGGCGGTGGGGTCGGCGTCGGGCCGGGGAGCGTCACGACCGTGATCGTAACGACCGGACCGCAAAGAAAGCGGGGGAACCGGGTCCCACCGGGCAGAATGGACGGGTGCCCGACCCCCTCCCCGCCGATCTGCCCGCCCGCTTCTATGTGACGACGCCCATCTACTACGTCAACGACGTGCCCCACATCGGGCATGCGTACACGACCGTGGCGGGCGACGTGATCACGCGCTGGCGACGTTTGTTCGGTGACGAGGTCCACTACCTCACGGGCACCGACGAGCACGGGCTCAAGGTGCAGCGGGCCGCCGAGGCCCGCGGCGTCACGCCGCAGGAGTGGGCCGACGCGACCTCGGCCCGGTTCGTCGACACCTGGCGCGAGTTGCAGATCGCGAACGACGATTTCATCCGCACCACCGAGCCACGTCACCGCGCTGCCGTGCAAGCGTTCCTCCAACGCGTGTACGACAACGGTTACATCGTGAAGGGTACGTACGAGGGCCTCTATTGCGTGCCCTGCGAGGCGTACTACACCGACGACGATCTCGTCGCGGGCAACTGCCCGATCCACGACCGACCGGTCGATCACGTCGTGGAGGAGAACTACTTCTTCAAGCTCTCCGAGTTCGGGCAGCGGCTGCTCGACCACTACGAAGCGCACCCCGAAGCCATGCAGCCCGAGGGGCGGCGCAACGAGGTCATCGGCTTCATCAAGCAAGGGCTGCGCGACTTCTCGATGAGCCGCACGTCGATCGACTGGGGCATCCCGCTGCCGTGGGATCCCGACCACGTCACCTATGTGTGGTTCGACGCGCTGTTCAACTACTGCACCGCGGTCGGATACGGCAGCGATCCCGAGCGCTTCGATCGTTGGTGGCCCGTCGACTACCACCTCATCGGCAAGGACATCTTGCGCTTCCACGCGATCTACTGGCCCGCGATGCTGATGGCCGGTGGGCTCGAACCGCCGCGGTGCGTGTTCGCACATGGCTGGCTGCTCGTCGGCGGCGAGAAGATGAGCAAGACGAAGCTCAACCAGATCTTCCCGCACGACCTCATCGCGGACTTCGGCGTCGACGGCTACCGCTATCACTTCATGGCCGACCAGCGTTTCGGTCCCGACGGCGACTTCAGCTACGAGTCGATGGTCGCGCGCTACAACTCCGATCTCGCCAACAACTTCGGCAATCTCGCGAACCGCGTGCTCAACATGGCCGTCAACTACTGCGGCGGGATCGTGCCGGATCGTCGCGCCGACGGGCCGTTGCGCGAGCAGGCCGCCGACACGTTCGCCGCGCAGGCCGACGCGTTCGCCCGCCTCGACTTCGCCTCGGGGCTCGCGGCGGTGTGGGACTTGATCCGTGCGACGAACTCCTACATCGAAGACAGCGCACCCTGGGCGCTCCACAAGGCAGGTGACGCCGACGCGACCGCCGACGTGCTCGGCGACTGCCTCGAGGTCTTGCGCATCATCGCGTTGCTCACCTCGCCCGTGATCCCCAACGCGGCCGCGGAGTTGTGGCGCCGGCTCGGGCTGCCCGGCCGACCCGACGACCAACGCCTTCCCGCCGCGTCGGCGTGGGGCGGGCTGCCGGCGGGCAACGTGCTCGACAAGGGCGCGCCGTTGTTCCCGCGCATCGAAGCATGACGCGCTGGATCGACGCGCACTGCCATACCGAAGACGCCGGCTCGCTCGACCGCGCCCGCGCGGCTGGGGTCGCGGCGTTCGTCGTCGTGGGTTGCGACCTCGAGACCTCGCGCCGGGCCGTGGAACTCGCCGCGGTGCACGACGACGTCTACGCGACGGTCGGCCTGCATCCGCACGAGGCGAACCGGCTCGACGCCGAGTGGGACGCGCTCGTCGCGCTCGCGCGCCAAGGAACGAAGGTCGTCGGCGTCGGCGAAGCCGGCTTCGACCTGTTCTACGAACACTCACCTCGCGAGGAGCAGGCCCGGGCGTTCGCGGCGCAGATCGAGCTCGCCCACGAACTCGACCTTCCGCTCGTGATCCACTCGCGCGACGCGTGGGATGCCACGTTCGCCGCGCTCGATTCGGGTGGCGTGCCCCGCCGTACGGTGTTCCACTGCTTCACGGGCGGACGCCCCGAGGCGGCGGCGGCGCTCGAGCGCGGCTGCACGCTGTCGTTCTCGGGCATCGTCAGTGTCAAGACGGCCGACGAACTCCGCGCGGCCGCGGCGATCACCCCCGCCGACCGCCTGCTCGTCGAGACCGACGCCCCCTACCTCGCGCCGGTTCCCCATCGGGGCAAGCCGAACGAACCAGCCTTCCTCCCGTACGTGGGCGCCGCCGTCGCCGCGGCGCGCGACGAGTCGGCCGAAACGGTCGCCGCGATCACGACGGCGAACGCGACCGAGATGTTCGGGCTCGTCGCGCGGTGAGCGACCTGCTGACGCCGGCCACGATCCAGGCGACACTCGCCGCGCACGGCCTGCAGCCGAGCCGGGCACTCGGACAGAACTTCCTCGCCGACCCCAACACCGCCCGCCGCATCGTGCGGCACGCGGGGATCGAACCCGGCGACCACGTCGTGGAGGTCGGGCCCGGGCTCGGCAGCCTCACCCTCGCCCTCCTCGAGGCGGGCGCGTCGGTGACGGCGGTCGAACTCGATCGGCACCTCGTCCCCGCGCTCGCCGCGAACCTTCCCGCCGACGCGCCGGTCGAGATCGTCGTCGCCGACGCGCTCACGGTGGACTGGGACGCACTGCTCGCCCCGCGTACCCGTGTCGCGATGGTGGCGAACCTCCCGTACAACGTCGCGACGCCCGTGGTGATCCGCGCGCTCGAGACCGCGACCCGGATCGATCGCGCGCTCGTGATGGTGCAGCGCGAGGTGGGGGAGCGTCTCGCGGCGGGGCCGGGCAGCAAGGCCTATGGTGCCGTTTCCGTGAAGGTCGCCTACTTCGCCCACGCCGCCGTCGTCGGGATCGTGCCGCCCACCGTGTTCATTCCCCAACCCAAGGTCGACTCCGCCCTCGTGAAGCTCGTGCGCCATGCGACACCGCCGGTCGCGGTGGCCGACCCCGACCGGATGTTCGCGTTGGTGCGCGCGGGATTCGCGACGCGGCGCAAGATGTTGCGCCAGTCGCTGCGACCGGTGCTCGGTGCGTCGACCGTCGCGATCCTCGACGCGGCCGCGATCGCGCCGACGGAGCGCGCCGAGACGCTCGTGCTCGCCGACTGGGCGCGGCTCGCCGACTCCGCGCGGCTCGCTTCGGTCGAACAGGTTCGGCGGGTCGAGACGTGAGCCTCAGTGGCGAACGACCGATGCGCGTGCTGCGAGGCCGCGCTCCGGCCAAGGTCACGCTGTCGCTCCGCGTGCTCGGCACCCGTCCCGACGGGTACCACGAGCTCGACGCGCTGACCGTGTCGTGCTCCGATCCGAACGACCGCATCGCGCTGTATCCGCAGCGGCGCGGCGACACGGTCAGCGTCGCTCCCGCGGGTTCGGCGCCGACCGGCGCGGCGAACAACCTCGCGACGAAGGCCATCACCCTGCTCCGGCCGCGACTCCCCGCCGACCTTCCGGGCATCCGCGTGCGCCTGCACAAGCAGATCCCGATGGGTGCCGGCCTCGGGGGCGGCTCGGCCGACGCCGCGACGGTGTTGACCCTCCTGGGCAAGCATTTCGCGCTCCCGCGTCGCGACCTCGAGCGGGCCGCGGCTCGGCTCGGTTCCGACGTGCCGTTCGCGCTGCGCGGCACACCCGCATTCCTCCGCGGCCGCGGCGAACGGCTCGTCGCGGCGCCGGGGATCGCATCGCTCACGCTCGTGATCGCGACGCCCGACTTCGGCTGCGACACCCCGCTCGTCTATCGCGCGTGGGACGAACTCGGCAGCCCACGGTCGGATCGCGTGCTCGAGAGCGACCTGGTCGACGGCGGCCTCGCCAACGACCTCGAGCCCGCGGCACACGCCGTGTTCCCGCTGCTCGGCGCGTTCCGCGACGCCGTGGCGCGCTCGACCGACCGACACCCCATCATGCTCGGCAGCGGGAGCAGCTACGCAGTCGTCGCCGACGACCCCGACCACGGCGCGGCGATCGCGGCGCGGCTGCGCGCGGACCTCTACCTGCCGACGGTGTGGTGCGGGTCGACGATCCCCTCGGCGAGGACCGGATCGCCGGGATCGACCGCCCGCTGAGGTCCATGCGCAGCCGCGGGTTCCGGGCGCGAAACGACCGCCCCTGAGGGCGGTCGCTCGATCGGGCTGGGTCGGGACGCTGGAGACGCTCGGGCCGGCTGCGGACCGCGGGCTACTTGCCCTGGGTACGACGCTGCCAACGCGTCTTCTTCAAGAGCTTCTTGTGCTTCTTCTTGCGCATGCGCTTGCGGCGCTTCTTGATCAGGCTGCCCATACGGGGGCGCACCGTAGCCGGTCGTGTGGCCCGCCCACACATCGAACCGGACTTCTCGAAGTGCGGGAAGGGTGCGCGGCGGTGGGCGGTATCGTCGCCCGTACCCTTCGGGGGTGGTGTAACTGGCAGCACGCGGGATTTTGGTTCCCGTAGGTCAAGGTTCGAGTCCTTGCCCCCGAGCACAGTCCGAGGAGCGAAAGGGCCCCACGCCGGAGGGCGACGAGCCCGAGGGGACAGGAGCGAAAGGTGGAGGTCCGATGAGCAGCTACCGCCCGCTCGCCGCTGTCGTGCTGGCCGCCGGCGAAGGCACCCGCATGAAGTCGAGTACCCCCAAGGTGCTCCACGATCTGTGTGGTCGCCCGATGATCCTCCACGTCCTCGACGCGCTGGAGCGTCTCCCGCTCGAACGGATCGTCGTCGTGGTGGGTCACGGCGCGGAACTCGTCGTCAAGACGGTGCAGGAACTGCTCGACGGCGAGGTGCCGGTCGAGTTCGTCGAGCAGCGCGTCCAACGCGGCACGGGCGACGCCGTGAGCGTCGCGCTCACCGCGGCGTACTTCGACGACCACGACCTCGAAGACGACCTCATCGTGTTGCCGGGTGACGCTCCGCTGATCTCGCCCGACACGCTCGCACGCCTCGCGACCGCGCATCGCAACGAGGATGCCGCTGCCTCGATCCTCACCGCGATCGTCGACGACGCCGACGGGCTCGGCCGGATCGTGCGTGGCAAGGACGGGCGCGTCGACCGCATCGTCGAGCACGCCGACGCCACCCACGACGAACTCGCGATCGACGAGATCAATACCTCGATCTACTGCTTCCGGCGGAACCTGCTGGCGCCTGCTCTGCGTCGGCTGTCGCCGGTGAACGCGCAGGGTGAGTACTACCTGACCGACGCGATCGCCGTGCTGCGCGACGCCGGTCACCGCGTGATCGCCGAGGCCGTCGAGCACCCGGCCGAGGCGTTCATGGTGAACGACGGCGCCCAGCTCGCCGACGCGGAGCACGCGCTCCGCGACCGCATCAACCGCGGGTGGATGCGCGCGGGCGTGCGAATGATCGACCCCGAACGCACCTACATCGACTCCACGGTCGAGCTCGCCGCCGACGTGCGGATCCTCCCCGGCGTCATCCTCGAAGGACGCACCGTGATCGGAGCCGGCAGTGAGATCGGTCCCGACACACGCATCGTCGACAGCGTGATCGGCGCAGACGTGATCATCGCCAACTCGGTCGTGCGCGAGTCCGAGGTCGGCGACGGTTGCCGGGTCGGACCCTTCGCCCACCTCCGGGCGGGGACCCAACTCCTCGCGGGGGCGAAGGTCGGCGACTTCGTCGAGACGAAGAACGCGCTGCTCGGCGAGGGCGCCAAGGCGAACCACCTCGCGTACCTCGGCGACGTCACGGTCGGTGCCGGTGCCAACATCGGCGCAGGGACCATCACCGCCAACTACGACGGCAAGAACAAGCACCGCACCGTCATCGGCGCGAACGTGCGAACCGGGTCCAACTGCGTGATCGTCGCGCCGGTGGAGATCGGCGACGGCGCGGTGGTGGGCGCTGGTTCGGTCGTGACCCGCGACGTGCCTGCCGACTCGCTGGTACGCGGAGTTCCGGCTCGGGTCGTCGAGGGCTGGGTCGACCCGAGCGCCGACCTCGACACCGACTGACGGCGCGGGCATCGAAGGGGTGCGGCGCCGTCGCACGGGCCCGGGCGTCAGGGCTTCGGGCGATTGAGCCGACGCCGTCGGCGGCGATCGGCCAGAATGAACCCAGCGGCCGCGGCGAAGGGACCCTTGTGGAGCTGGTCACCAAGAAGAAGCTCATCGTCGTGGCCGGGCGCGGCCACCCCGAGCTCGCCTCGGAGGTGACCCGCGATCTCGGAGTCCCACTGGCCGACATCGAGCTGTCGACGTTCGCGAACGGCGAGATCTACTGCCGCTACGGCGAGAGCATCCGCGGGTCGGACGTCTTCGTCTTCCAGCCACACTGCGATCCGATCAACGACACGTTGATGGAACAGCTCATCCTCATCGACGCCGCCAAGCGCGCGTCCGCGAAGCGGATCACCGCGGTGTGTCCCTTCTACGGTTACGCCCGCCAGGACCGCAAGGCCGAGGGTCGCGAGCCCATCACGGCACGCCTCGTGGCCGACATGTTCACGGCTGCGGGAGCGGATCGGGTCGTCACCGTCGATCTGCACACCGGTCAGATCCAGGGCTTCTTCGACTTTCCCGTCGACCACCTCACCGCGTTGCCGGTGCTCGCCGAGTACCTACGCGCACAGGTGAGCGGCCCCGTCACGATCGTCTCGCCCGACGCGGGCGGCGGCAAGCTCATGCGGCGTTATGCGAACCGCTTCGAGGCGGCCGGGATCGACGACATCGAGCTCGCGTTCATCGACAAGCGCCGCCCGAAGGGCACGCACAACGTGGCGGTCGCGGGCGAATTGGTCGGATCCGACGTCCGCGGCCGGAGTTGCATCATCGTCGACGACATGATCGACACTGCCGGAACGGTCACGAATGCTGCCGAGATGTTGCACGACCGCGGCGCCGCCGAGGTCATCATCGCTGCGACCCACGGCTTGCTGTCGGGCCCGGCGGTCGACC
Organism: Actinomycetota bacterium; assembly: GCA_005779345.1. GTDB lineage: Bacteria > Actinomycetota > Acidimicrobiia > IMCC26256 > PALSA-610 > SXJQ01. The sequence goes on along the minus strand of SXJQ01000084.1, from coordinate 5,023 downwards.
GGCTGAAGAACTCGCCGGCGCGCGAGGTGGTCGTCACCAACACGCTGCCGATCGGCGACGAGAAGCAGTTCCCGTCGCTCAAGGTGCTGTCGATCGCACCGCTCGTCGCCGAGGCCATCGATGCCGTGTTCGAGGACACGTCGGTGAGCGAACTCTTCGAGGGCGACAATTTCTGAGCCGCGAGCCGGGCTCCCGGCCGCCGTCGCGGGCCGCACGGTCCGGACGACGCCGAGGCGCACGGCCGGGCCGCTGCGCCTCGACCAGGGGCACGGCGGCGTCGACGGGTAGGCTCGGGCTCTTCCGTGTTCGCTGCAACGAGGTCGTCGCGCGCCATGAGCTCTCCCACCGTTCTCGCCACCACCATCCGCACGGGTCGCGGCAAGGGTCCCGCGCGCCAGGCCCGCATGGTCGGAGGGGTGCCCGCCGAGGTGTACGGCCTCGGGCAGCCGAACCAGTCGATCCTCGTCGACGCTCATCAGCTCCAACTCATCCTCAACAAGGGGATGAACACGATCATCAACCTCCAGGTCGACGGCGCCGAGCAGATCACGGTGTGCCGCCAGATCCAGCGCCACCCGGTGAAGGGTTCGTTGCAGCACGTCGACTTCATCCGCGTCGACGCGAAGGTCGAGATCGAGGCCGATGTCCCGCTGTCGCTCGTCGGCGAATCGGCTGGCGTCGCGCTGGGCGGACTGCTCGAGCAGCTCGTGTTCAGCGTCGCGATCACCGCGAAGCCGGGCGCGATCCCGACCTCGATCGAGCACGACGTCACCGCGCTCGACCTCGGCGACCAGGTGCGTGCCGGCGACCTCACGCTGCCCGCGGGCGTGACCCTGCAGCTCGAGCCCGACGAGCTCCTCGCGATGATCTCGATCCCGAGGGCACTCGCGGCCCAGGGCGGCGAAGAGGGCGAAGAGGCCGAAGGCGCCGAAGCGGAGTAGTTGGTGCGGCCCCGCGACGATCGCACCGGAACGCCGGCCGATCTCTTGGTCGTGGGGCTCGGCAATCCCGGCGAGGAGTATCGACACTCGCGCCACAACGCGGGCGCCGACGTGGTCGAGATCCTCGCTCGGCGCCATGGCGTGCGTCTGCGCGGCGGCCGCTTCGACGCGCTGGTCGGTGAGACGAACGTCGGCGGTCGGCGCCTCGCGCTCGCGATCCCGCTGACCTACATGAACGAGTCGGGGCGCTCGGTGCAGCCGATGCTGCGTCGTTTCGGCGTCGAGCCCGACCGGCTCGTCGTCGTGCACGACGAACTCGACCTCGAGCCCGGCGTCTTCAAGCTCAAGGAGGGCGGCGGACTCGCCGGCAACAATGGCTTGCGATCGATCAAGCAGCATCTGCACACCGAAGCGTTCCTGCGGGTGCGGATCGGGATCGGCAAGCCGCGGTCCAAGGAGCACGGCGCCGACCACGTGCTGTCACGCATGAGCAAGAAGGTGCGCGCCGATTTCGAGGTGACGCTCGAAGAGGCTGCCGATGCCGTGGAGGCGATCCTCGCCGACGGGATCGAGGCGGCGATGAACCGCTACAACACGCGCCCGGCCTGAGCGGTCACGCCGACGCTTCCGCGTCGGGGACCCACGCCGCATGGAATCCGTACGGGACCCGCTGCGGCACGGTGACCGTGGCGACCGGCCCCGCGGCGACATCGGTCGCGTCGATCACGGCGAGTTCGCTCGTTCCGGTCGCCTCGTCGTGCACGTAGCCGAGGAGCCAGCCGGCGTCGTCGGCGTCGTCGGCCGGGTCGCCGGGGACGAAGAGCCACTCGCCGCTGTGACGCGTCGGGCCCGGATCCCACACTTCGCGGGTGCCGGTCGTGAAGTCGTGCTTGATGAGACCGCCGAGCTCGACCGTGTTCGGGTTCTCGCGCGTGCCCGCGAGATAGCCGTAGCGATACGCGCGGCCGACGCGTCGCGGATCGCGGCTCGGGAGGTCACCGGGATTGTCCTCGACGAGGATCTCGTCGTGCACCCGTCGCGTCGCGGTGTCGATCGTCCAGCGCCGGAGGCTGGACTCCCCGCCGAACGTCTCGCCGGGGTCGAACATCGAGGTGAGACGACACATGTCGAGCACGACTTCGTCGCCGGCTCGATGCGCGTTGACGCCGTGGAACACGTAACAAGGATCGAGGTCGTACCACTCGATGTCGGTCGCGGGTCCGTCGAGCGGCATGATGCCGACGCGCGCTCCCGCGTCGGGCGACCAGCGGTACGGGAAGACTCCCGAGTCGGGATCCTCGAGCCACTTCGTCGCGGCCTCGAGGTCGAAGATCACGGGGAGGTCCCAGAACACCGCGTCGGTCTCGGTGATCGCGAAGTCGTGGATCATGGTGCTGCGGGGCAGCTCGACGACCTCGCTGCGGACGAGCGTGCCGTCGGGCTCGGCGACGTGATACGTGAGGAACGGCGGGGTGAATCCGTAGCCGAAGAAGTGGAGGCGGCCCGTCGCGGGGTCGATCTTGGGGTGCGCGGTGAACGACGTGGTGAGCTTGCCGTCGTAGTCGTGGACACCGGTCGTCGAAAGGTCGGAGGGATCGAGTTCGTGGGGGAGGCCGACCTCGCCGCTCGCGAGCAGGCGCCCGCCGTGCCAGATGAACGAGACGTTGCCCTGGTTGGACGCGCCGCCGGGCGGACCGTCGCCGAAGCTCGCTCCCGCGTCGTACAGCGCGGTGTGCACGTAACGGTTGCGGTACCACTCGGCCCGCCCACCCGACAGGCGAACGCCGTGTCCCATGCCATCGCCGAAGAACCAGTGGGTGGAGTCGCCGGTCGGCGGGTTCGACCCGTTGCGCACGTACAGGCCCGACAGTTCGGGGGGCAGCGCGCCCCGAACCTCGAGATCGAATGCTTCGACCTCGTTCGTGACCGGCGCGAAGTTGCCCTGGAGCCACCACGGACGATCGGCGGCGAACGGTGCCGTGGTCGGCGGCACCGACGACCGGGCCGCAACGGTCGACGTCGAGGCATTCGACCCCGCCCCGCCACCGCCGTCGTCGCTCGCGCAGGCGGCGAGCAACGGTACGAGCGGCAGGGCGGCGCCACCGAGCGCCGACCAACGCATGAGATCCCGACGACTGAGCGATGTCATCCCGCCAGCCTGCCAGATTCCCGCCAACCCCCGCGCCACACACGAACCCAGGTGCGTCGGTAGCCTCGCCGCGCATCCCCCGGGGCCGAGCGTCGGTCTCCGGGGTCGCGCGCGTCCACATGACCGATCCGAACACCGTCGCTGCACCCCTCGCCGGCCTCACGCCGTTGCTCGCCGCCGACCGGGCGGTGATCGACGCGTCGGCCGGCACCGGAGCGGCAGTCGCGGTCCCCGACGCCGCACGAGCGTTGTTCGTCGCGACGCTCGCCCGTACGAGCGCGCGGCTCCCGATCGTGGTAGCGGTCCCTCGTGGCGACGACGCGCAGCGGCTCGCGCACGACATCGGCCTCCTGCTCGGGCCCGCAGCCGTCGAGGTGTTCCCCGCGTGGGAGACGCTGCCGTTCGAGCGCGTCTCGCCCGCGCTCGACACGATGGGGCGCCGGCAACGGGTGATGTGGCGGCTGCGCACCGGGGGCGACCAGCTCCCCGAGGTCGTCGTCGCGCCGGTGCGCGCGCTCGTCCAGCGGCTCGGACCCCATGTCGAAGAAGTCGAGCCCGTCGTGCTCGCCCGCGGAGCGCACCTCGATCGCGACGAGTTGGTCGCCGCGCTCGTCGCGATGGGCTACCGGCGCGAGTACCAGGTCGAGGCCCGCGGCGAGGTCGCGGTGCGCGGCTCGATCGTCGACGTCTACCCGACGACGGCCGACCACCCGGTTCGTGTCGACCTGTGGGGCGACGAGGTCGAGCGTCTGAGCCATTTCTCGGTCGCCGATCAGCGCAGCACCGACGACATCACCGCGGCCTGGGTGTTCCCCGCTCGCGAGCTCCTGCCGACCGCCGAGGTGCGCGAGCGGGCGGCGGCGTTGCTGCGTGAGCAGCCCTGGGGCTCGGAGCAGTGGGAGCGTCTCGCGCAGGGCGCGACGTTCGACGGGATGGAGAGCTGGCTCCCGTGGCTCTCGCCGGCCGAACACCTCCTCACCGACCTCGTGCCGCAGTCGGGCCTCGTACTGCTCTGCGAACCCCGACGGCTCCGTGACCGGGCGCAGGAGCTGCTCGACGAGGAGGCCAACCTCGCGGCGGCCCTCGCGCCGACCTGGGGCGCTGCCGACAGCGTCGACCTCCCGCGCCTTTCGTTGTCGTTCGAGCGGCTGCTCGCGCACACGCCGGGCGGATGGTCACCGGTGCTCACGACCCCCGATGTCCCCGAGACGGCGCAGCTCGCCGCGACCGCGTTCGACCCCGTCGTCGGCGATACCGCCGGGCTCGCCGACCGGCTCCGCCGGCTGCGGACGGAGGGGTTCCGGGTGCTGCTCTGTGCCGACGGCAGCGGGAGCGCAGAACGGATCGCGCAGGTGCTCGCCGACGAAGGCCTCACCGTCGACGTGCACGCGTCGATCGGCGCGCGCGCTCCGCTGCTCGATCAGTCGGGTGTGCACATCGTGGTCGCGCCGCTCGACCGTGGCGTGGTGCTGCCGGCGCATCGTCTCGCGCTCGTGGCCGAGGCCGACCTCACCGGTCGTCGGCGCGTGCATCGCAAGCCGCGGGGAGCGCGCAAGGGCGCCGACTTCTACGAGGGACTCGCGGCCGGGGATCACGTCGTGCACCGCCAGCACGGGATCGGCCGGTACGACGGCATGGTGTCGCGCACGATGTTCGGCCTCGAACGCGACTACCTCATGGTCGCGTTCCGGGGTGAGGAGCGGATCTACGTCCCGACCGAACAGATCGGGATCATCCGCAAGTACACCGGCGGCGAGACGCCGAAGCTCTCCAAGATGGGCGGCGCCGACTGGGAGAAGGCGCGCGCCAAGGTTCGCAAGGCGGTGCGCGACATCGCCGCCGAACTCGTGATCCTCTACCGGCGGCGGCTCGCCACGCCGGGCCATGCGTTTGCGATCGACTCGCCCTGGCAGCACGAGATCGAAGAGGCGTT
>SXJQ01000083.1 GCA_005779345.1 Actinomycetota bacterium | reverse complement strand
GCGGTCGTGGAACTGATCGCCAAGCCCGGCGCGCACATTCGATACACGACGATCCAGAACTGGTCACCGAACGTCTACAACCTCGTCACCAAGCGCGCGGTCGCCGAGACCGAGGCGAAGGTGGAGTGGATCGACGGCAACCTCGGATCCAAGCTCACCATGAAGTACCCGGCCGTCGTGCTCACCGGCCCGAAGGCCCACGGTGAGGTGTTGTCGGTCGCATACGCGGGGCCCGGCCAGCACCAGGACGCGGGCGCCAAGATGACCCACGTCGCGCCCGAGACGACGTCGATCATCGACAGCAAGTCGATCAGCAAGGACGGCGGCCGCACGACCTACCGCGGGCTCGTGAAGGTTGAGCCCGGCGCGCACGGCGTGAAGAGTCACGTGAGGTGCGACGCGCTGATCCTCGACGAGCAGAGCCGCTCCGACACCTACCCGTACATGGAGATCGACGAGAAGGACGCGCGGATCGGCCACGAGGCGACGGTGAGCAAGGTCGGCGAAGACCAGATCTTCTACCTGATGTCGCGGGGGCTCACCGAGCAGCAGGCGACCGCGATGATCGTCAACGGGTTCATCGAACCGGTGACCAAGACTCTCCCGATGGAGTACGCGGTGGAGCTGAGCCGGCTCATCGAACTCAACATGGAAGGCTCGGTCGGCTGAGCGCCGACGAGAGAGACACTCTGCCATGACGACTGCGAACACTGCGTTCTCGGCCGAGGCGTCGCGAGCGCTCGGCGGGCCCGACTGGCTACGCGCGCGGCGGCTCGTGGCCGCGGCGAAGCTCGACGGGCTCGCGCTCCCGAGCGCGGCCGAGGAGATCTGGCGGTACTCGCGGATCGGCGAGTTCGATCTGGCGCGCTATCGGCCGGTGCCGTGGGAGCGGCTCGGCGACCCCGGCGAGATCCGTGCGCCCGGCGGCGGTCCGTACGCGCTGGAAGCGGGCGTCCACTCGGGCTTGCTCGTCGTGCACGACGGCCGGGTCGTGCGCCAGGAGCTCGATCCCGTGCTCGAAGCCAAGGGCGTGCGCGTCTGCGGGCTCGCCACGTGCGGCGCCGACGACGAGATCCAGGCGATTCTCGGTTCGGTCGCCGCCGAGTCGCCCGATTTCTTCACGGTGCTCCACGACGCCTTCCTCCCCGGGGGCGCACTCGTGTGGGTGCCCGACGGTGTCGTCGTCGAGCACCCGATCGTCGTGATCCACTGGTGCGGCGGCGACGGCGAGATGACGTTCCCGCACACGTTGGTCGTCGCGGGCGCGTCGGCCGAGGTGACCGTCCTCGAACGATTCGGCTCGCCCAACACCGATCATGTGGTCGACTCGGTCGCGGAGATCGTGGCGCTCGACAACTCGTCGGTCCGCTACCTCTCGGTGCAGGAGCACGGCCCGCGTACCTGGCACATCGGCCTCCAGCGCGCGCACGTCGCGCGCGACGCCCGTCTCCGCGCGGCCGCGGTCGCGCTCGGCGGCGACTACGCGCGTCTGCGGTCCGAGACGCTGCTGCTCGAAGCGGGCGCCGAGAGCGAACAGGTCGCGGTCTACTTCGGCGACGGCAACCAGATGCTCGACTTCCGCACGTTGCAGGATCACGCCGCGCCGCGCACGCGCAGCGAGTTGCTGTTCAAGGGAGCGGTCGAAGACACCGCGAAGTCGGTCTATTCGGGGCTGATCCGGCTGCGCGAAGCGGCACAGAAGGCCGAGGCGTATCAGACGAACCGCAACCTCGTGCTCACCGAGGGCGCCGGCGCCGAGTCGATCCCGAACCTGGAGATCCTCGCCAACGACGTCAAGTGTTCGCACGGTTCGACCGTCGGGCCGATCGACGACGATCAGCGCTACTACCTCGAGTCGCGGGGCGTTGCCCCCGACGAGGCCGAGCGGCTCATCGTGCTCGGCTTCTTCGACGACGTGTTCGCCCGGCTGCCCGCCGCAGCGCTCACCGGGCCGCTGCGGCGCGCGGTGATCGACAAGATCGAGCACCGCAAGGCCGCCCGATGAACGACCGCACAGAACCGGACGGCACGAGGGTCGGCGCGGTGAGCGAGTTCGCCGACGGCGCGGCCCGGCGTTGCGATGTCGGCGGGACGCCGGTGTGCGTCGTGCGCCTCGGCGACGCCTGGTACGCGATCGGCGATACCTGCTCGCACGCGGAGTTCTCGCTCGCCGATGGCGACGTCTGGCCCGAGGAGTGCGAGATCGAGTGTCCCAAGCACGGAGCGACGTTCTCGCTCGTCACCGGAGAACCGCAGAGCCTGCCTGCGACACGACCCGTCCCCGTGTTCGACGTCCGTGTCGACGGCGACGACCTGATCGTGGAGGCCCGAAGATGAGCACCCTGCGTATCCGCGGGCTGCGCGCCACGGTCGCCGGAACCGAGATCCTGCGCGGTGTCGACCTCGAACTCGCTTCGGGCGAAGTGCACGCCATCATGGGCCCGTACGGTTCGGGCAAGAGCACCCTGAGCCACACACTGATGGGTCGCGACGACTACACGGTCGTCGGTGGATCGGTCACGATCGACGACGAGGAGTTGCTCGGGTTGCCCACCTGGCAGCGCGCCGCGAAGGGGCTCTTCGTCGCGATGCAGTATCCGGTCGAGGTGCCCGGGGTGACCGTCGAGGCGATGGTGACCGCGTCGCGCCGCAGCCGCGGGCTCGACCCCGCCGACGTGGCCGAACGAATCGCGACGGAGGCCGCACGTCTGGGTGTCGGCGCGGAGTTCCTCGCGCGCGGCATCAACGACGAGTTCTCCGGTGGCGAGAAGAAGCGGGTCGAGACGTTGCAGCTCGCCGTCTTGCAGCCGAAGTTCTCGATCCTCGACGAGATCGATTCGGGGCTCGACGTCGACGCGCTGCGCGACGTGTCGCGGCGGGTCGAGGCGATGACCAAGGAGCAGGACCTCGGAGTGCTCGCGATCACCCATTACGCGCGGTTGCTCACCGAGCTGCGTCCCGACCGCATCCACGTGATGATGGCGGGTCGGATCGTCGCGAGCGGCGGCCCCGAACTCGCCGACGAGCTCGAGGC
>SXJQ01000082.1 GCA_005779345.1 Actinomycetota bacterium | reverse complement strand
GGCTCGAGGCCCGCGGCGACCGTCGCGCCGCAGCGCGCGCGTACCTGCTCGGCGCTCGCGACACACGGTTGGGGCGCTCGGCGCGGGCCAAGCAGGTCGCCGCCGCGGTCCGTGCCCTCGTCGGCCCCCGCCGCGGCTGACGTCCGCCGCCGTCGCAGCCGTCCGGCTGTCCCTCGGATCCGCCACTGGCGGCGCTTTGGTGGGACGGCGCCTCGGTCGCGCGGTGTGGCTGTCCCTCGGATCCGCCAGTGGCGGCGCTTTGGTGGGACAGCGGCATGGTGCCGGCGGGATCGGAGCGTAGGAGCGCCGTCAGAGCCAGAACGCGCCGCCAGAGCCAGAACGCGCCGTCAGAGCCAGAACGCTCGGTGGTGCACGATGCCCTCGAGTTGACCGAGGCGGCTCCCCGCGACCCAGCACCACGCGGCGCGACCCTCGCGGGTTCGCAGGCGCGGGAGCCAGGCGAACAGCGTGAGCCACGACTTCCAACCCGACAACCGGGACGGGCCGGGGAGCCCGGCGTCGTGGAGGAGGCGACCTATCAGTGGTTTGCCGCGCCCGTAGAACCGACCCTGGCGAAACAGCGCGCGCGGCTCGGAGCGATACCGATAGTGGAGGATCGCGTCGGGCGCGAAGTGCGGTGCCACGCCGTGCGCGTGCAGCCGGAGCGAGAACTCGAGGTCTTCGCCGCCGCCGAACGCGTCCTCGGCGAAGCCGCCGATCGACTCCCAGACGGAGCGATGGATCCCGACGTTGCCGCCGGCGACGAGCGTGAACGCGCCGTTCTGGGTTCGCGGCCGGTCGACCGGCAGGCGACCGCGCACCGCGGTGAGCCACGGCGGGTTGAGGAGGTCGACCTCGATCGGGCCGGTGACGACCTGATGCGACCGCAGCGCGTCGCCCATCGTCGCGACCCAGCGCGGCCCCACGATGTCGTCGCTGTCGGCGAACGCGAGGTGGTCGGCACACGCCGCACGCGCACCGACCGTGCGCGCGAAGTTCGCGCCGTGACCACCACTTGCATCGACGAACCGAACCCGCGCATCGCGCCGCGAGTACTCCGCGACGAGTGCGACGGTGCCGTCGGTGGACGCGTTGTCGGCGACGACGATCTCCCATTCGCCCGACCACGCTTGATCGAGCAGCGCATCGAGTTGCGCGCCCAGGTCGGCGGCCGAGTTCTTGGCGGGGATCACGACGGAGAGATCCATGGGAACGAGCATTGTTGCAGGGCGAGGCCACCCGAGACGAGGTGCGCTAGAAACAGGGGGTGACCGACGGGAAGATCCTCATCTCGGGGACCGGCCGAGCCGGGACGAGCCTGCTCGTCGCCATCCTGTCCGACTTGGGTCTCGACACGGGGTTCGCTCCGGGAGTGCGCATCGATCCTGCGAGCAACGCCGGCTTGGAGCGCGGGATGCTTCGCCCCGACGCCCCGCGGATCGTCAAGGTTCCCGGTCAACTCTTCGCGCTCGGCGATTTCCTCGATCGTGGCGTGGTCGACGTCGAGCACGTGATCGTGCCGGTGCGCGACCTCGCGGTGGCCTCGGCGAGCCGCGTGCGCGTCGCGGGCTACGGCCGCCGTCAGGGCGCGCGCGGCGGGCTCGCGGGCACGTGGCGGCCCGGCCACCAGGAACGCGTGCTCGCCGAGGCCTTCTATTCGTTCGTCCACGCATTGGTGCACTTCGACGTGCCGTTCACGATGATCGACTTCCCGCGCTTCGCCGGCGACTGGGAGTACCTCCACGCCAAGCTCGGCTTCCTCGCACCGGAGATCCCCGCCGCGGAGTGGGAGCGGGTCGTCACGGCCCGCTACCAGCCCCAACTCGTGCACGAACAGGCGCTCACCCGCGCCGAACGCACGCGGGTCGTGCTCGGCACGCCGGTCGCGCTCGTGAGCCGCGCCGCGCGTGGGTTGTCGCGCCGAACGGGTAGCAACACCGGAGGCCGCGCGTGAGCAGCCGCCGATTCCGGGCACGCCCCGCAGCGATCCTCGACGTCGCGCGTTCGGTCGTCGAGCACCCGGCGAACCGTGGCCGCCGGGCGCGTGCGCTCGGGTCGCTCGCCACCGCCGAGATCCGAGCGCGGGTCACCGGCAAACCGGTCGTGACCACCATCGGCGAGCGCACGCGGATCCGCGCGTACCTGCATCGCGGCGGGTCCTGGCGGGTCGTTCGTGCGAACCCTCCCGACTTCGCGGAGATGACCGTGTGGCGTCGTCACCTCCGGCCCGGCGACCTGTTCGTCGACGTCGGCGCCCACGCGGGCGTCTACACGCTGTGGGCGCTCGACTGTGGCGCGGTCGGTATCGCGGTCGAACCCGAACCCCGGATGGTCGAGCAATTGCGCGAGAACCTCGCGCTCAACCACGCGGAGACACGGGTGCAGGTCGTCGCCGCGGCGCTCGGTGCCGAGCCGGGTCGCCTGCGACTCGCCGGCCCCGACCTGCTGCGCGGTCAGCTCGTATTCGGTCCGACCGACGACGGTGCCGCGGGTGTGAGCAACGCGGGTGCGAGCGACGCGGCGGGCGTGGAGGTGCGCGTCGACACGCTCGACGCGGTGCTCGGCGACCGCCACGCGCGCGGGCTCAAGATCGATGTCGAGGGCGCCGAGCGGCTCGTCCTCGAAGGTGGCGCGCGCGCGTTCGCCGACGGCAGGATCGATCTCGTGCAGCTCGAGTGGAACGACTGCTCGCAATCGTTGTTGGGTGAGGATCGGTCGCCGGTTGCCGAACGACTGCGCTCGTACGGCTACGAGCTGTACCGCGCCGACGAGCGCGGCGAACTCGTGCCGACCGACGACCTCGGGTTCGGCCCCGATCTCTTCGCCCGGCGCCCGTGACCGACCCGACACCCTCGGTCGGCGTCTACGTCGCGAGCTACAACACCGCGGCCGTCACCGAGTTGTGCGTGCGCACGATGCGCATGCGGGCCGGCCGGCCGTTCACGCTCACGGTCGGCGATGCGGGCTCGACCGACGGCTCGGTCGAGATGCTCGAGGCATTCCAACGACGCGGCTGGCTCGTGCTCGAAACCGTCGCGGAGCGTCGCACCCACACCGAATGGCTCGACCGTTGGTACGCGGCGAGCCCGTACCGCTACATCGTGTTCTCCGACTCCGATGTGGAGTACCGCGGCGACGGCTGGCTGACCGCGCTCGTCGACCGCGCGGTCGAATCGGGCGCGGCAATCGTCGCGACCCGAATCCAGGCGCGCGACTGGCCCGCGTACCCGCACCCCGTCACGGGCGCGCAACGGCGTCTCGCTCCACGGCCGGAGCCATGGCTCATGCTCATCGACCTCGAGCAGACTCGCGGCGTCGTCGACGTCGGGTTCGGGTACCACGAGGAGACGAACGAGCACGGCAACTGCGCGTTCGACACCGCCGCAGCCTTCTTCCGTGCGGTCGGAGATGCCGGCCTCGGTTACGTCGAGATGCCGGCCGAATACCAACGTGCGTACCGCCACTTCGGGTCGATGTCGTGGCGGCGGGCGTCGGATCGCCGACTCGGGCTGCGCCAACGCGTGCAGGCCGCGCTCAAGACGATCGCGGTGAGGCGGCACCTCGCCGTCGCGCGCCGAGCCGACCGCGGCGCGCCCGACCGAAGAGCGTCCGACCCCGGCCCGACCGACCCCGGCCCGATCCAGCCGGGGTCCGGCTGAGAGCGCGCGCGTCGAGGCCGGCGGTCAGCCCGCACCGTCGAGCCAGCGCGTGGCGGCGGGGAAACGGCCGAGCACCTCGGTGACGACCGCGATCTCGTCGGGCTCGAGCCGCTCACGCCACCGCAGAGGTTGCTCGGCCGACACTCGGTTGATCGCGTAACCCTCGCCCGGACGATTCGCACGTTCGAGTTCGGCGGTCGCGGCCTCCGACCAGTCGAGCCCGAGCCGGGCGGCGATCGCCGGGAAGTGCACGTGCGGATCCACGCAGAGTTCCTCGTGGGAGATCGCGACCCACTCGGGATGGCGGAGGAGCGAGTCGTGCAGGCCGTAGGCGAGCGCCGCGACCGTCGCTGCCGCGCGTTCGATCGCGGGGGCATCGGCGGGGGGCAGGTCGACCGACCAACGGGTCGCGGCGCGATCGCGGATGGCCTCGTACATCGGGCCCTGCGGCGGCGTCCAGCCGAAATCGCGCCACGACGCCACGACGTTGAGCGGGTGCCGGCTGATGACGCCGATGTCGGGGGCGAACCGTTCGGCGAGCCACTCGGTGGAGAATGCCGAGTTGACCGACTTGACCACCACGTGGCGCGGTGCGGTCGGCGAGGGCCCCAGTGGTTCTGCCGCGGCGAGCACGACACGGAGGCGCGGTGTGATCCGGCGGTGTTGGCGGGCCGCGACCTTCTGCGCTCCGGTGACCGAGTGGTACGCCTTGCGAGCGATCCGGTCGCGCAGGCTCCGGGTGGGCGCGCCGCCCGCGAACGCACCGGCCCACAAGCGCTCGTAGTCGGCCGCGGTCTCGCCCGGGTCGAGCATCGGGTGATGGAGCAGGTCGAACTTGGATCGGAACGCGAACGGATCGTGGGTGCCGTCGGGTTCGTGCACGTACACCGCGCCGGCGGTGCTGCCGAGCATGGTCCCCACCCAGGTCGTGCCGCCTCGCGGCACCCCCACGAGCAGGACTCGATGCATCCGACGAAAGTAGCGGCTGCGATCGGTGGTGGGTACATTCCGCCCGATGCCCGGTTCGATTCGAGCGGACGACGCTCAGCCGCGATTGCGTCTGCTCTTCGTGTCGGGGACCTCGGTGGGTGGCGCAGCTCGCAGCACGCACGAACTCGCGGCGGCGCTGCACGCCCGCGGTCACCACGTGGCCACGCTCACGACGATCGACGAGGCGACCCGCACGCGGGCCGCGCACGACCGACTCCTCGACGCCTCGGTGCACGCCGGCCGGGTCGCCGTGGTCGGCCGCCCGCTGCGCGCCGCGATCGACGTGGTGCGGACGCGCATC
>SXJQ01000081.1 GCA_005779345.1 Actinomycetota bacterium | reverse complement strand
GGGGCCGTCGTCGCCGTGCGGATCCCAGAGCGCGGACTCCGCCGACGCGTAGCCATCGCCCGCGTAGTGCGCGCGGTTGTGGTTCAGGATCCAACTCCCCGTCGGCAGGGCGGCGAGGTGCACGGTGAGATCGACGCTCGGAGCGAACCAACGTTCTTCGCCGGGACCGAACTTCTCGAACACCGCGCTCGGCATCATGTCGGCCGCGACCAGCAGCGCGAGCTGATCGAACCGACCGTCTTCGTCTTCGGGGAAGTGCTCGAAGCGGAACCACGTCGCGACCTCGGCCGCACCACGTTCGGACGGATCCCACGGCGCGTGTCCCAACGCCGGTCGGCCCTCGAGCACTTCGTTCCAGAACGCGAACGTCGGTCGCTCGGGCATGCCCGACTCGGGAGGCGGCGGGTCGCGATACGACGGGCAGTCCTCGGGCGCGGGAACGTCGGGCATCGCGAGTTCCGTGTAGCCGAAGCCCGGGCGCTCGTGCCCGAACGCCGCGAGCGCCGTGAACCCCGCCGACGATCCCGGCACGCGCACGTGGGCCTGCACCTGCGACATCGACCGGCCCGACCGGAGTACGTCGACGGTGACCTCGACCGGGCCGACCGGCACCGGCGCGGCGAACACCCCGTGGAACGAACGCAACGACTGGCGCGTCGCGAGCTCGGCCTCCATCGCCCGCGCCGCGATCGCGGCCACGACCCCGCCCTGGGGGACCATCGCGAGATTCCATGCCGGCGCGATCGTGGCGGTGTAACGGCCGTCGCCCACTCGGGTCACGAGCGTGGACTCCCAAGGACTCGATCCCGCCATCGCCGGAGGCTACGCGTGACCCCCAACGACGGAACGGCGATTTCGGGCGTGGGCCGTGCGGCGAGTGACCTTGGACCCTGCCCCTCGACCCGAGCCGCACGGTACGCCTGATGGGGAGAGGAGTTGCCGTGTCCGACATCGTGGGGTTCCGAACCGAAAGCTTCGCCCATCGCGGTCATGAGTTGGTCTACGACACCTATGGCAGCGGCGACCGGTTGGTCGTCTACCTGCACGGGTTGTTGCTGGATGCCGAACTGAATCGGGGCATCGCCGGCGCACTCGCGGAACGCGGAAACCGGGTGGTGCTCCTCGATCTGCTCGGGCACGGCCGGAGCGACAAACCCACGCACGCGTCGTCGTACCGGATCGACAGCTACGCGACGCAGGTGTTCGGGCTGCTCGATCACCTCGGCGCCGACGACGCTGTGCTGGGCGGCCTGTCGCTCGGCGCCAACGTGAGCCTGTTCGCCGCGACCATGCAGCCCGAGCGCGTCCGCGCGCTGGTGCTGGAGATGCCGGTCTTGGAGTGGGCGGTCCCCGCGGCGGCGATGGCGTTCGTGCCGATCGTCCTCGCCGCGCACTACGGGCGGCCGGTCCTGCGCGTCGTCTCCGACGTCATCCGTAGCGTGCCGCGCTCGCCGTTCGGGCCGCTGAACAGCTTCCTCGGGGCAGCATCGCTCACGCCCGAGGTCCTCGCGGCGATCATGCACGGCGTGCTCGTGGGTCCGGTCGCGCCCACCCAGGAGGAACGCTCCCGCATCGAAGTGCCGACGTTGATCCTGGCGCACGCCAACGACCTGATTCACCCGTTCAACGACGCGCAGAACCTCGCACGTCAACTCCCGAACGCGGAACTCGTGCGAGCCCGTTCGCCACTCGAGCTGCGCCTTCGGCCCTACCGTCTCACCGACCACATCGCGACGTTCCTGCGCAGCGTGTGGGAACCGGAGCACGCGCGCCTCGGCGCGGTCGGGTCGGCGGGAACCGGCATGTGACCATGCAGTCGATGCGCGCCGAGGACGTCGCGCTCTTGTGTGCCGAACCCGACGGCGCGCAGTTGCAGATCGGCGCGCTGTGCTTCTTCGACGCGGCCCCGTTGCGCGACCGGCGCGGACGGGTGCGCTTGGCCGCGCTGCGCTCCCATGTCGCGTCGCAGCTCGACGCCGTCCCACGCTTCCGCCAGCGGATCGCCCCGACCTGGGCCGACCTCGCCGCGCCGGTGTGGGTCGACGACACCGACTTCGACCTCGCCCGTCATACCCCGCTCGTGACGCTTCCCGCGCCGGGCGGACCGGCAGCCTTGCGCACGTTCCTCGACCGCCTCTTGAGCGAGCCGATGGACGTCGCCCACCCGCTGTGGGACATCCATGTCGTCGACGGCTACGACGACGACGTGATCGCGGTCGTCGTTCGCGCACATCATGTGATGGCCGACGGGCTCGCGCTCTACGACGCCGCGACCCTGCTGTTGAGCGCCGCGCCCAGCCCGCCGCGGCGAACGGCGAGCCACTGGACCCCGCAACCCGAGCCCGCAGCCGGTCGACGGAACGCGATCGCGCTCCTCGACCGTGCCGGCCGCCGGATTGCCCTCGCAAGCGCCGCGATCCGCCAGGTGCTCGACCCGCGGCGGGCCGTCGCGAACGCGCGCTTCGCCGCGCAGGCGGTGCGGTCCGTCCCGGGTGCACGACTCCCGATCGCGCCGTCGCTCGCGATCACCGGTCCGGTCGGCACGCGGCGAGCATTCGCGTGGGACACGTTGCCGATGTCCGACATCATCGCCGTGAAACGAGCCTGCGACGCCACCGTGAACGACGTCGTGCTCGCGATCGTCACCGGTGCGCTGCGCGCCGAACTCGATGCCACCGACTGCTTCGACCCGAGCGGCCCCGAACCGCGTGCCCTCGTGCCGATCGGTAGTACCGACCGCACCGACCCCGAGCCGGGCAACCGGTTCTCGATCACGAGCGTCGCGCTCCCGGTGGCCGTCGACGATCCTCTCGAACGAGTCGGTCTCATCCACGCTCGCATGCATCAACGCCCGGCATCGCCCGCGACCTCGCTGCTCCCCCATCTCTTCTCGGTCGCCGACCTGGTCCCGATCCCGGCGCTGCGGGTCATGGCCCCGTGGGCGCTGCGCCGACAGCCGTTGGTCAATCTCGCGGTCTCGAACATCCCCGGCTCCCGCGAGCCGCTCTACCTCGGCGAGTCACGCCTCCTCGGCCTGCACCCCTTCATCACCGGCGTCGGCAACATCGCGCTCATCGTCGGCGTGCTCTCCTATGCCGACACGCTCGGCGTCGGCATCACCGTCGACCCCGACGTCGCCGGCGACCCCGCCCGCATCGTCGAGCACATGCGCCGCTCCGCCATCGAACTCGCACGCCTCGCCCGCTGACCCGTTGTGACCATCCCCGACCCGGATGCTCCGAGTCGTGCGACAATGCTCGGGTGGTGGGTGATGGTGGGCGGTCGGGTCGACGGATCTGGTGTGGTCGACGGATCTGGTCTGGTCGACGGATCTGGTCGAGCGGCGGACCGATCGGCGGAGCCGCGCGATGACCGGTGACGACGGCCGCGTCGACACGGCAACCGTCTTGTTCACCGATGTCGTCGGTTCGACGGCGCTGCGCGCCCGCATCGGTGAGGAGGCGGCCGACCGACTGCGCGGCACGCACGACGGCTTCGTCCGCGCCGCGATCGAAGTGCACCGCGGCACCGTCGTCAAACACACCGGCGATGGTGTGATGGCCACGTTCTCGGCCGCGGTCGACGCGGTGGGTGCGGCCGTGTCGATCCAGCAAGCAGTCGATGTGCACAACCGGCGCGCCGGATCGGAACGCATCGAGGTGCGGGTCGGTGTCAGCGTCGGCGATGTCACGTTCGAGGGCGACGACTGCTTCGGACTCCCGGTGATCGAAGCACAACGCCTGGAGGCCGCGGCGACCGGCGGTCAGATCCTCTGCGCCGACATCGTGCGCCACCTCGCGCGTGGGCGCGGCGGGTACGAGTTCGTGGTGCACGGCGACCTCGAGCTCAAGGGCATCCCCGGCACCGTGCCCACCGCGGCCGTCACCTGGGAACCGCTCGCCGCCCCATCGACTCCGACGTTGGGTGTCGTTCCGTTGCCGCCGGTGTTGGCGGCTCCCTCGGTCTTCCCACTCTCGGGTCGCTCGGAACTGCTCGACGGGCTCATCGCCGAATGGAAGGAGGCGGCCGAGGGCTCGCGCCGCGTCGTGCTGCTCGCGGGTGAGCCGGGCGTCGGCAAGACGCGGCTCAGCACCGAACTCGCGCTCGTCGCGCAGGATCACGGTGCCCTGGTGCTCGCCGGGCGCTGCGACGAGGACCTCGGGCTCGCGTTCCAGCCGTTCGTCGAGGCACTCCGCTTCCAGGTCGAGTTGGGCGCGGAGGCGGCGCCGACGACGTGGTTCGGCCGCCTCGCGGGCGATCTCGTGCGGCTGGCGCCCGAGATGGCGTTGCGGCTGCCCGGCCACGAACCGCCGCGGTCCGACCCCGAGACCGAACGTGCCCGTCTGTTCGAGGCAGTGACCGGATGGATCCGCGCGACGGCGGCAGCCACGCCGCTGCTGTTCGTGCTCGACGACCTCCACTGGGCCGACGTCCCGACGCTCGCGCTGTTCCGCCATGTCATCAGCGAGACCGCGAACGACCGGGTGATGTTGCTCGGGACGTATCGCGACACCGACCTCGACCGGTCCCACCCGCTCGCGGCGACCCTCGCCGAGCTGCGCCGCCGCAGCGACGTGCAACGGATCGCGATCGACGGCCTCGACGCCGATGGTGTGATCCAGCTCCTGGTCCGCGCCGGTGGTCACGACCTCGACGACGCGGGCCTCGCGCTCGCGGAGGCGGTCCACCGTGAGACCTCCGGCAACCCGTTCTTCGTCGGCGAGATCGTGCGCCACCTCGTCGAGACCGGAGCACTCGTGCACCGCGACGGCCGGTGGACGAGCGACCTCACCCTCGACGACGTCGGCCTGCCCGAGGGCATCCGCGAGGTCGTCGGACGGCGCATCACGCGACTCGCCGAGACCACGCAGAAGATGATGGCGATCGCGGCGGTGGTCGGTGCCGAGTTCGACGTCCGGGTCGTGAGCCTGGTTGCCGGTCTCGACGAAGACGACGTGCTCGACGCCTTCGACGAAGCGCGCGGCGCCGGACTCGTCGTCGAGGTGGGGATGGACCGCTATCGCTTCGGTCACGCACTCGTTCGCTCGACCCTCCTCGAAGAACTCACGACCACTCGCCGGATCCGGATGCATCGCAAGATCGGCGAAGCCATCGAGACCGTGTGTGCGGGGCGTCTCGACCCGGTGCTGACCGAGCTCGCCTTTCATTTCGGCGAGGCGGCCGCCGCGGGCGCGCTCGACCAGGCGGTGCACTACGCGGTGCGGGCCGGCGATGCTGCCGCAGCCGCGGCGGCGCCCGACGATGCGGCCCACTGGTATCGGCGCGCGCTCGAGCACCTCGACCCCGACGACCACGACCCGACGCACGCCGCCACCGAGGTCGACATCCTCACGCGGTTGGCGCGAGTGCTCTGGGTCGTCGCCGCCGACCAGCTGCACGACACGGTGATGCGGGCCGCGAACCGTGCCCGCGCACACGGCTTGTACGAGGCCATGGCCGAGGCGCTCCTCATCGACGAACGTCGCTCGTACACGCGTGACGATGTCGCCCATCCCGACAAGATCGAAGCGCTCGACTTCGTGCTCGCCGAGCTCGGCCGGGATGAGATCGGCGAGGGCCACGGCGGCGACGCGTTGCGCGCTCGGGTCATGGGTGCGCTCGCCGTCGAGCTCGTGTTCATCGGCGACAACGAACGACGCGCGCAGCTCCTCGACGACGCGTTCGCGTTGGCGGTCGCGTCCGACGACCCCACCACGCTCGCGCAGGTCGGGAAGAACTGGTTCAACGGCGCGCGGCGCACGGCCATGAGCGAATCGGGAACCGCCACCTTCGAGACCGTGGTCGCCGCGACGAACCGCCAAGCTGCGATCTCGGGCGACATCGACGCACGTGCGCGTGCGCTGTTCGTCGAGGCCTTCTACCGGCTGTTGATCGCCGACGGCGAGGGCATCCGCATCGCGAGTGACTCGCTGGAACAACTCGCAGCCACCTTCGAATTCGGCGAGGCGCGCTGGCTCAGCTATCACCTCCTCCAACTGGTGGCGCTGCTCGACGGTCGACTCGCTGCCGCCGAGGCATACTCGGTCGAGATGGCGACGTCGTCCAAACGCTCCGGCGTCGTCGAAGGTCGGAACTACCGCGCGCTGCAGCGGTTCGCCGTGCTGCGCGAACTCGATCGGCTCGAGGCCGTCGTCGGCGACCTCAGCGCGTTCGTCGACGCGACACCGGGCAACGACGCCGCTCGTTCGATCGCCTGTTACGGGCACGCGGCGATCGGCGACCTCGACGAGGCCGCGGCCCGACTCGACGCGATCCGCGCGCGCGGCCTGGCGAACCTGCCCGACGACTCGTCGTGGCCGATCTCGATCGCCTTCCTCGCCGAGACCGCGGCTCGCGTCCGCGACGTCGCCGCAGCGAACGAACTCCTCCCCTGGCTCGCGTCGAGTGGCGACCGGGGCACCATGACGTTCACGGGCGGCATCGCACTCGGCCCGAGCGATCGGTTGCTCGCGATCCTCGAGGCAACGACCGGCGATGTCGCGGCAGCGGATCGTCACTTCGCCGCAGCGACGGAAGTCGCGCAGCGAATCGCATCGCCCCTGTGGCTCGGTCGCTGCTGCATCGAGCGCGCCGCGTTGCACGCCGGCATCGGTGACGCGAACCGGGCCGGAGATCTCCTCGATGCGGCCGAGGCCGCCCTCGGCACGCTCGAGGTGCCGGCGTTGCGCCGCGAACTCGCACAGGCGCGAGCCCTTCGACCCGAGGCTTGACACCTTCGGAGACGCCGCATTTGCACGATCGTTGCGCCGCCGCGAGGGGTGCGGCGTCCGGTCGCTCCGGATGTGCTACGTTCGACGCACATGAAGACGGTGCCGATCCGCGAACTCCAACAGCATGCGTCGGCGGTGATCCGGCGCGTGCGCAACGGCGAGCAGGTCGGAATCACTGATCGCGGCCGGCTCGCTGCAGTATTGGTACCGCCGACGGCCGTCGGGGGCGCGGCGGCATTGGTCGCTTCGGGCCGCGTGCGGCCAGCGTCGCGCAGCGTTGCTGACCTGCCGCCGGCGATTCGAGTCGACACGCTGTCGGGCGACGTGCTGGATGACCTGCGCAGCGATCGCTGAACGAGCGTGCTGTACCTCGACACCTCGGCATTCCTGAAACTCGTCGTCGAGGAAGCCCACTCCCGTGCACTTCGCCGCTACACGAGCGACGCCGACCTTTGGGCATCGACACTTCTGGCAGTCGAAGCCCATCGGGCGGCGCTGCGCCTCGGGATACCCGCCGAACTGATCGACCAGCAGCTCGAGGCGGTCACGTTGGTCGTGCCCTCGGAGACGACATTCGAGTCGGCCCGATCCATCGGCTCGCCGCGCTTGCGGTCGTTGGATGCATTGCATCTCGCCGCAGCGCTGGAGCTGGGCGACGGACTCGAGGCAGTTGTGACCTACGACGGACGACTCGCCGAAGCGACAGATGATGCAGGAATACTGGTAGTAGCGCCTGGACTCGCCGACCGCTGGTGGCAGATCCCCTGAACCGCGCGGCCGGGGCCGTCATCGCTCGGGCGAGGAACGTACGAATGCCAGAACGCGCCACGCTGACCCGACGCTCGACGCGACCCTTGACCACGGGGTCGTAGAGCGCGATACTTCGGCATATGCCTAAGTATCGTGCGAGCCTCGACCACGTGTTCCACGCACTCGCCGACCCGACACGGCGCGGCGTCGTCGAACGGTTGAGCGCCGGCGCGACCACCACGATGGAACTCGCGCGCCCGTTCGACCTGTCGCTCCCGTCGTTCACCCAGCACCTCGGCGTGCTCGCCGACGCCGGCGTGGTGCGATCGACCAAGACCGGACGCGTCCGCACCTACGAACTCGTGCCGGACGCGCTCGACCCCGCCGACACCTGGCTCGCCGAACAGCGACGCCAGTGGGAGCAGCGCCTCGACCGCCTCGACGCATTCGTCCGCAATCTGGCGTCCTCACCCTGAAGGAGCACGACCGATGACGTTCACGCCCTACCCCGTCGACCCGGCTCTCGACCTCGTCCTCGAACGCGAGGTCGACGTCCCGCCCGAACTCGTGTGGCGTGCCTGGACCGAACCCGATCTGCTGCGCCAGTGGTTCTGCCCCAAGCCCTACGAGACCCCGCACTGTGCGATCGACCTGCGTCCGGGCGGGAGGTTCCACACCATCATGCGTTCGCCCGAAGGCGAGGAGTTCGACAACGTCGGCTGCTACCTGGAGGTGGTGCCGAACACGAAGCTGTCGTGGACGTCGGTACTCGGAGCCGACTTTCGCCCGAACGTCGGCGACCCCGACGAACTCCAGATGACCGCCGTGATCGAGCTCGCCTCCAACGGCCGCGGCGGGACGCGCTACCGAGCGATCGCGATCCACCGCGACGTCGACACCTGCAAGCGCCACGAAGAAATGGGATTCGCCGAGGGCTGGGGCGTGGCGCTCGACCAACTCGTCGAAATCGCAAAGGCGCTGTAAGCGTATCAGATTCGATACACTCTCGGCATGTCGTTGGTCGCACGGCTGCGGGCCGATTCGGGCTACACCCAGGCGGAGTTCGCGGCGCGCGCTGCCACCTCCCGCCCACGGTTGTCGGCCTACGAGCATGAACGGACCGACCCAGGGCTCGAGACACTGCAGCGCCTCGCCGCGGTTGCGGAGCGAGAGATCGGCATCGTGGCCAAGGGCACGACGACGTTCCTCGAACGAGTCGGCACGATCCGAGCCGCCCTCGCCGAAGGTGATGAAGCCTACGCGCTGCGCCTCGTCGCCGAGTTCGCCGACGCAGTGCGCGCCGGCCGCATCGGGATCGACGCGCTCGGCGTCGATCCCGGGTCGACCAACGACCATCGCTGGGATGCGCTCATCGGCGGTGTCGTCGAGTGGCTGGCCCGCGAGCAGGGGCGCCCAACGCCGGCATGGTCGGCTGCGCCGGGACGATCGCTCGACGAGGTGTGGTTCGTCAGCCGGCGTCGCTCCATCCGACCCTTCGTCTTCGTCGAGACACCGCCGCCGCTCGCCGCCCGCAACGTGTTCGTGACGGCAGCATCGCTCCGGGGAGTGTGACGTGAACCGCGACGAGATCACATCGCTCCTCGAAGAGCTCGCGGCCGAACTCGCTGCGACCGGGACTCGCGGCGAACTGCTCGTCGTCGGTGGCGCGGCGATGGCGCTCGCCTACTCGACGCGTCGTTCGACATCGGACCTCCACGCGATCTTCGAGCCGAAGCAAGTCATCTACGACGCAGCGCGGAGCATCGCCGAGCGTCGCGCGCTCCCGACCGACTGGTTGAACGACGCCGTCAAAGGGTTCCTCCCCGGACCGGACCCGAACGCCACCGTGTTCCTCGACCGGCCCGGGCTGGTGGTGCGCATCGCGTCGGCGCGATATCTCCTCGCGATGAAGCTGTTGGCCAGCCGCGTCGAGCGCGACGAAGACGACATCGTCGTCCTGTTGCGACTCGCGCGCATCACGACCCTCGACGAGGCGTTGGCGCTCGTGGCCGACCTCTACCCCGCCGCGGCAATCCCACCGAAGGTCCGATACCTCGTGGCCGAACTCCTCGAAACGCCGCCCACCCCGCAGTAGCGCGCAGAGGCCCGGAGTCTGCGGCGAACGGGTCCGCTCGACCCCAACGTCGGTCACCACGATCCGCTTCGTCTGCTTCGAAACCGCGACCTGGGACGCGTACGAATCCGCGCTGGCCGACTCCTGACGCCGGCAGCGGTTGAAGCTCAGCACGCGAGGACTTGTCGCAGGGTCCTGGCACAGTGCACGTATGCGCGACACGACACGATCGATTCACCCGCCGCTCGATCTCGACGACGAAGCCCTCTTCCGCCATCTCTCGACCAGCGGGCACTGGCTCGGGACACGCGTCGACGAACTCGCGTCCCGCGCCGGCGGACTCAGCCCGCTGATGCAACTCGACGCCGCGCCACTCCCTGCGTACCGCCTCGACCCGGCGACGGCCGGAGCGCATGAAACAGTCGCACGTGCAGTGATCGCGGCGATCCAGAATCCGGAGAACGTGACGCGGTTCGCCGATCTCGAGGCAGCGGGGCTGCCCCCGGCGCGGCTGTTCGACGACGAGGCGGCGACGATCGCGCAACGACTGCTCGGCCGAGTGCTCGAACGCGAGCCTTCCGTGCTGGGCACCACCAAGGATCCTCGCCGAATTGCGGCAGCGCTCGTGTGGGCCGCGATGCGCGGCAACGGGCTGCTCGGACGGGTCGCGTCGCGGAAGGGGTGCCGCGCCACCAGCCTGTGGTGGTTGTTCGCGGTCAACGATGCGACGAAGCTCGCCCTCAAGCTCGTCACGGCGGCAGGGTGCACCGGCCTCTCCGACCGGGTCTGGGACTCCGCGAGGCAGCGCCATCTCGTCCTCGGCGATGCCCAGTTGTTGCACTCGCGATATCGGGCGGACCTCATTCGCCAGCGTGACGACTGGATCGAAACGTGTCGCCGTCGGCTCGAAGCTGAAGACAACGCTCGCCCGATCCGCGACATCGGCGGCGGAACGGTCTGCTTACGCGCGACCCAGCTCCCACCACTGCTCGCGATCAAGACCTTGCTCCCCGCCGGCGGGTTGGCGGTCGTCGTCGGGTTCGGCCACGACAACGAGGAAGCGGAACTGTTCGCGCTCACGATCCCTCAAGCGCGTCGGCTCGTCACACTCGTCGAGCGCGCGCTCAGCGATCCCTGCCCGAACCTGAACTCGCCGAGGGTCGAAATGACCGCGCCGACTGGCGAGCTTCCTGAACAGCGGCGCGGCGCCTCACCACACGGTGGGTGAGCGGGGGTGTCGGTGTTTGCGGAGGCGATCGTCCTTCGTCACCAGTGGGATTCCGAGTTCGAGCGCGGAGGCGTAGATCAAGCGATCGGCCGGATCACCGGGGAAAGAGTCGGGGAGCGACACCGCAGTATCGGCGATCGCAGGCGTGACCGTGATGGTTCGGACCCGCACATCGATCTCGTCGAGCCACGATCGCACCGGCACGGCCACGACGATCCGCCCGAGATTCGCAAGCCATGCCAACTCGAACCACGTGATCGCGGCGATCGCGAGTTCGTCGGCCCCCTCGATCGCACGAGTCGCCGCGCGGCTCAGCTTCTTCGGCTCCGCGGACCACCAGTGCGCGACGTGCGTATCGAGCAGTACCGTCGTCACGACGCCTCCCACGGCGCGTCCGTCGCGAACAAGTCGTCGTCGGCGACGGCGGTCATCGCCACTCCCGCAAGAGCACCCTTCAGGGCAGCCGGACCTCGCGCGGGAACGAGCCGGGCGATCGTCCGGCCGTGCTTGGTGATCTCGACCTCGTCGCCGGCGGCGACGTGATCGAGCACCGCGAGAATGCGGGCCTTCAACTCCGTCGCGGTCATTTGAATTACCATGCGGTCACTATAGTGGTCGCACAGAACACCCAGTGCCAGGCCGCCGGAAGAAGGAGCCATGACGCAGCCCAAGATCACGCTGGTCGGTGCGGGCGGGATGTCGTTCGGGCCGACGATGGTCAACGACGTCGTCCACACACCTGCCTTGGCCGGCAGCCGCCTGCTGTTGCACGACGTCGACGAAACGCGGCTGTTGCGCGCGTATCGCTTCGCCGCCAAGCTCAACGCGGCGTCGGGCGCGCCGATCATCCTCGACTACACGACCGATCCCGCCGCCGCGTTCGACGGCGCGGATTTCTGTCTCACCAGCGCAGAGTTCGGGCGTTTCCGGTACTGGCGCCAAGACTTCGAGATCCCGAATCGTTACGGCGCCCGCCAGATCAACGGCGAGAACGGCGGCCCGGGCGCCGTCTTCCACTCGCTCCGGAGCATCAAGAACACCCTGGGGATCTGCGCCGACATCGAACGGCACAGCCCCGATGCGTTCCTCATCAACCTCACGAACCCGATGAGCCGAGTGACGCTCGCGATCAACCGCGGCACACGCGTGAAGAACGTCGGCATGTGCCACGAGATGCCGATCGGCATCAGCCGCATCGCTCGCCTGCTGCGCATGAAGCCCTCCGACATCGAGGCAAAGGCGTCGGGGATCAACCACTTCACGTTCTTCACCGAGATGCGCGACCGGCGCACCGGCGACGATCTCCTCCCCCGGGTGAGGGCACTCTTCGGACAGCCGATCTTCGACTACTCGCCGCGGACGATCCGACTCGCCCAGCGGGCCATGCGTTCGGTGCTGCTCGGCGCGCTCGCCGAGCAGATCTATTCGCCGCTCGTCGTGCACATGGTTCGCACCCATGGGATCGTGCCGTGTTCGGTCGACAGCCACATCGGCGAGTACTTGCCGTTCGCGCTCGACATCGGCAGCTGGCACCCCAACACGGTCGAGCACTTCGATCGGCTCGACCGGAGCACGGAGCGTTTCACGACGTGGGTCGCCGACACCCACGTGCCCCTGCCGGTGCATCGCGTCGGTCACAGCCTCGAGGAGGTGATCCCGATCGTCGCCGCGCAGTGGACGGGCGAACCGACCCGGTTGAACGCCGTGAACGTCCCGAACCGCGGCTTCATCCCCAACGTGGCCGACGGCGCCATCGTCGAGGTCGGTGCCACCGTCGATGGGGCCGGCATCCACCCCGACACGATGCCACCGATCGCCGAGCCGATCGACGAGTACATCGCGACGCAAGTCGCGTTGCAGGATCTCGTCGTGCAGGCTGCGCTGAGCGGCGATCGCGAACTCGCGCTCCGCGCCGTGATCGAAGATCCGTGCTCGCCGCCCGACGAAGCGTCGTGCCGCGCGATGTTCGACGAGCTGTGCGAACTCCAGGCCGAGCACCTGCCGTTCGGTCCCCGCGCCTGACCAGAGTGTCGCCGCGCTCGAGAGCGCCAGGCCTCAGCGGATTCCGGTGTCGTAGTTCAGCTGAACGACCGAGGTTGAGATGAGTTCGCCGGTGAGTGCAACAGGATCATCGGTCCAGACAACGCGTTCGTCCTCCGGCGCCTCGGTGTTCGTCGATGTGTCCGCCAACCGATTCACGTCGAACTCTGTGACGGGCAGTCGCGTTCCCCCGCACTGCGGCGGGTAGCTCTCGGCGAGCGCGGGGCACAGCGCCGGACCCCCGTCGGGATCGATCAGGAGGAATCCTTCGACGACGATCAGATCGCCAACACGCGTTGTGAGCTGGTCGATGGCCACGTCAGGAGGAGAGGTGAACGCATCGGCTCCGTCGCGACCGCACGACGGAAGTCACCGGAGCGGAGCGCGTTCCGGGTCGCGCTGACCATCTCCCGAACGGTCTACGCGCGCTCAGCGACCGCCTTGATCCGCTCGAGTGTCGTTTGCATCCCCACTTCGATCTTCTGCTCGCGGTTCCGCATGAAGATCCGCTCGAGCAGGTCGACCAGTGCCGGCGCCCAAACCGCTTCGTACGACTCGGTGACGTCCGTCCCTCCGTCAGCCGCGGTGAACTCGTAGCGCCAACGCGTCGACTCCTTGTCGCGCGACTTGGTGGTGAACGCGAACGTTCGCCCGGGCTCGGCGGCAACGACTTCGGCAGTCGTCGACCACTTGATGAAGCCGCTCTGATTGGAGCCCTTGAACCGCGCGCCGACCGCCGCGCCGACCTGGCCGTCGAGCCACTCGCACTTACGGCACTCGGGGCTCCACTCGCCCATGCGGGTCACGTCAGAGACGAGCTCGTACACGCGCTCGGGCGGCGCGTTGATGTGCAGCGTGACGCTTCCGGTCGATCCCATGTCGCTACCTCCCTGGTCAGCGCGACAACCTACGGGCTTCCGGCATCTCGGTGCGACCGAGTGCGGCGTACAGCGCGTCGATGATCGGCGCCCACCGGGGATCGCTGCGGTCCGGGCCCCACCACAGTCGGTTCATCGCGTAACCGAACGACACGTCGGCGTCGGGGTCGACGAAACCGAGCGAACCGCCGCTGCCGTTGTGCCCATAGGTGCGGACGCCCGGGCCGAACGGCCACTCGGGAATCGTGTGCTCGAAACCGAGTCCGAACGCGGTGGGCAACTCCATCACGAGGTCGTCACCGCGTACGTGGCAGCGGCCGAACTCGTCGACCAGACCTTGCGACGCGAGGTCGAGCTCGTCGTCGCGCCCGCCGGCGGCGAGCACTCGGTACACCCGTTCGAGTCCGCGGGCATTCGAGTGCAGGTTCGCGGCGGGAATCTCGGCGCGGCGAAACAGGTCGCTCGCGCAGTGCGCGGGGTCGTTGCAGTCGGGCGGATTGCCGAACGCCCGCGGCCCGAGCGAGCGCTTCGGATCCCAACGATCGAAGAACGTCCCGTCCGGATCGGTCTCGACGACGAGATCCGCCAGGCGACCGTCGCTCGCTGCCGGCACCGGCATCGAGAGCTCGACACCGAGCGGCAGGGCGAGTTCTTCTCGAACGATCTCGCCGATCCGACGACCGGTCGCGCGGCGGACGACCTCGCCGACGAGGTGGCCGTACGTGACGCCGTGATATCCGTGTCGGGTTCCCGGCTCCCAGGCGGGCGCCTCGGCGGCGAGCGCGTCGGTCATCGCCGTCCAATCGCTGAGCGAACCGAACGGCATGCGGGTCGAGATGAGCGGCAAACCTGCTTGGTGCGTGAGCAGCCACCGCAACGGGATCGTTTCCTTCCCGGCGGCCGCGAACTCGGGCCACACCCGAGCCACCGGTGCGTCGAGATCCAGCAGCCCACGTTCGACGCACCACATCACCGCCATCGCGACGATCCCCTTGGTGCACGAGAAGACGCACACGAGGCTGTCGTGGGCCCACGGCCGCGTGCGGGTCGCGTCGAGGTGACCGCCCCACAGGTCGACCACGTTGCGGCCATCGACACCGATCGCGAGCGATGCCCCGAGTTCGAGTCCCGCGTCGAAGTTCGCCACGAACGCATCGTGCACCGCCGCGAAGGCGGGATCGCAGTGACCCGTGACCGCGCTCACAGCGCGTCGGTGGCGCGGGGGTCGTGATACTCGCGCCAGTGCGAGATCTTGCCATCGCGGAAACGCAGGATGCCGATGTAGCGGTTCCGGTACTCGTTACCGTTGCGCACGACTTCGGCCTGACTGTGGTACTCCGCGATGAGCAGATCGGGATCCGTCGACTCGTAGATCGCGTCCGGGATGTTCTGGAACCCGCGGAACATCGCGAAAGTGGCAAGTTGCATCTGGTTCCACGTCTCGCGGCCGAGTATCGGCATCGGGAGAAAGTCGGGTCCGTACGGCAGGTCGAACTCGAGGTCGTCGGTCATGTAGTCGGCAAGCTGCTCGAACTCCCCTCGTGTGATGGTCGCGAGTACCGCTTCGAACGTCGAGCGGTTCGCAGCTCGGCGAGCTTCGTCGTTCATCGTCTCTCCTCAGGCCGTGGCCAGATCCGCAAGTACTCGAATGCAGGTGTCGCGCGAACGTGTCGGGTCGCCACCCACGCCGAACGGCGACAGCACGACCTCGTCTGCACCCGCGTCGAAGACGGCGCGGATCTTCGCGGCCAGCGTGTCCTCGTCGCCCCACAAGATCGCTGCGTCGATCATCGCGTCGTTCCATCCGGCGTCGGCCACCGCGATTCCCGAGGCCTCGAAGACGGCTCGGTAGAAGGGCATCATCGGGTACACGGCCAGTTCGGTCGCGGCGACCTGGCGGACGGCATCGCGATCGGACGTCAGCACACACGGGAACTCCGCGAACAACGGCGGAGTCGCCCGATCCGCGCGATCGGCGCCGACGACGAGGTTGGGAACGATCACGTCCGCGAGGTACGCGATCGGGCAGAGCCACGACAACGCTCC
>SXJQ01000080.1 GCA_005779345.1 Actinomycetota bacterium | reverse complement strand
CCAGTAGCTCGGATTCGCGCAGAGCAGACACGTGCTGTCACCCGGGCACCCGCGGATCTGCGCGTCGATTTCGAGCGCGCAGATCGCCGCGCCGAGCCCGCCGAAGCTCTTGGTGATCGGCGCGTAGCCGGCCTGCTGCAATGCCGCGAGACCGCTGATCTCGCCGGCGAAGGAGAGCCGGTGCACGCGCACGTCGCCGTTGCCGAGATCCACGACCAGCACCGCGCGCGACTGCGCGGCCTCGGCCTGCGTTGCCGGACCGAGCGTGAACAACGCGACGACGCCGAGCGCGACGAGCAGCGCCGGGAGGCGCCGGCGGCGCCCCACACCGCGGGTCACGCGACGACCCGGATCACGTGGCGCGCCGTGTCCGGTGCCGCGCACCCGCGAGCAGGCCCGCCCCCGCCACGACGAGCAGCATCGCGACGGCGACGAGGTTTCCGCTCGCGCGACCGGTCACGGGGAGCTGGTCGGTCGTGGCGGTCGCCGCGAGCGACGACGTGGTCGCCTGTCCAACGACCGCCATGGTCGTCGAGCTGGCCACGCCCGACGTGGTGGTCGTCGTGGCGTTCGCAGCGCAGTCGCGCGGCGCGGCTATCACCGGTGGGACGAAGCGAGCGAGCAGCCCCTGCACCGCTTGGGCAGTCGCGAAACCGGCATCGAAGTCGGCCGGGTCGGCGATCGCGCCGGAACCCGACTGGAGCCCGAGGAGATACGACGCGGGCGACACGTAGCTCGGCGCCACGAGGTCGGGGGCAGCGGTGTCGCGCCAGCACGACGAACCGAGGTCGTAGCCCGCGGCGACGATGCCGAGCATCGCCATCGCGGTGCTGTTCGCGCTCGTGCTGCCGAACGAGACGAAGCCGCCGTTGGCCGCGTGCTGGGTCGCGAGGTACGCGAGGGCATCGGCGACCGGCGCCGCGTCGACCGACTCGCCGGCGGCGACGAGCGCGGCGATCGCGAGCCCGGTCGTGTCGGGCGCGTCGCCGAAACTGCCGTCGGCGCCCTGTTGCGACACGATGAAGTCGCGCACCGGTGTGGGCACGCCACGACCGAGCGCGACATCGGCGAGCGCGCCGAGCGGCGCGGTGTAGATCGACCCGAACGACGGTGCTCCCGCGTCGATCGCGGCGACGAGATCGATCGCACCATCGCCCTGCGGGTCGAAGGCGGCAGGGTCGAGGCCGACCGCGACGGCGAGGATCACGAGTTGAGCCGCTTTCCCCGACGACAACGGGCCGAACGCGCCCTCGGCCTGATCGTCGAGATAGTCGAGCGCGTCGTTGCCGTTCGTCGCGACGCCGCGCACCGCTGCGAGCGCCTCGGCCGGGTCCCACGACGCTCCGGTCTGGCCCGCCTGGGCGAGCGCGAACGCAACGTCGGCGGTGAGGAAGCCGGCGAAGCCGTCGGGCGCGTCGAAGCCGCCGGACTCGAACTGCAAGGTGGCCAGGTAGGCCGCCGCGGTGTCGGCCGCGGCATCCTCACCGGCCGCGGTTCCGGGCGCCGCGTCGAGCGCGATGCCCCCGACCGCCAGGCCGAACGCGAGCGCGACGACAGCAATGGGACGAACGATGCCAGACAAGGGATCCACCTCCGCGGCCCCTCTCCTCGAGGGCCCGATCCACCGTCCGTGAACGGCGCCGATTCGGAATCGCCGGGCGCTCCGCACCGATTCGGGCGGCGGACCTGACGGACAGGGCGGGCATCCTGGCTCGTGCCCCCGTCGCCGGGTGCACTCACAGTTGCGGGTCAGCGCCGGTCTCGCACCGGCTTCCCCCGTGATCGTTCCCCGTCGCGGGCTCGTCGCCGAGCACACCATGGGATCCGACCA
Organism: Actinomycetota bacterium; assembly: GCA_005779345.1. GTDB lineage: Bacteria > Actinomycetota > Acidimicrobiia > IMCC26256 > PALSA-610 > SXJQ01. The sequence goes on along the minus strand of SXJQ01000080.1, from coordinate 866 downwards.
CCACGTACGACGTCCGGGTCGTACATGACCTTGTCGGGTGGCACCCTACGGCACCGAGAACCGATCCGCCACTTCGCGCGTCGCTCGGCCGATTCCCGCGATGCGCGTCGGCGTGCGACTCTTGGACGGTGCCGACCGCAACCGCCGCGACGATCCGGCCCCGCCTCCACGCGTTGAGTTGGCTCGTGTGGGCATTGTCGGCGACCGTCTGCGTGCTCGTCGCGCGCAGCGCGGTGTACGTGGTGCTCGTGCTGCTCATCGCCGTGTTGTGCGTCGAGGTCCATGGTCTCCGCAACGCGATCGGGCGCGCTTTCCCCGTGTTCCTCGGGATCGCGGTCGTGTTCGCGGTGATGCGCGTCGTGCTCGACGCGCTCTCGGGCCACGTCGCGGGCAACCACACCTGGTTCACGGTCCCGAGCGTGCAGCTTCCCGCCATCTTCGGCGGTCTCGAACTCGGAGGCGCGATCCAACGCGAGGTCGTCCTCGCTTCGCTCGCCGACGCGTTCGTGGTGGTCGCGATCATCGCGATCTTCGGTGCGTGGAACTCGGTCGTCTCGCACCACGAACTGCTCCAGGTGATCCCGCGCGCATCTCGGGAGCTGGGGCTCATCCTCGCCGTCGCCCTCGCCTTCGTTCCGTCGACCGTCGACGCGGTCCGCTCGGTGCGCGAAGCCGACCGAGCCCGCACGGGCGGCGTGCGGCGCGGTCGATCGGCGCGCACGCTCGTCTCGGTGTTGCAGACGGGGCTCGACCGCGCGCTCGCGCTCGCCGATTCGCTCGACAGTCGCGGGTTCGGCCACCGCGTCGAGGCCGATCCGACCGAGCGGCGCGCGGGATGGCTGGCGCTCGCGGCCCTCGCGGCGTTG
>SXJQ01000079.1 GCA_005779345.1 Actinomycetota bacterium | reverse complement strand
GAGCAGGTTCGGGAAGCGCCCCGGGAGCACCAGCGGCTCGTCGCGGCTGGCGTCGTAGTTCGGTTCGAAGTCGACAGTTCCCTCGTCGATGCCGGCAAGCAGTTCGGTCGCGAGCAACGACAGCCGGCACTCCGTGTAGCGGCTCGCCGCGGGAGGATCGGCAGGAGAACCGAAGTTGCCGTGCTTGTCGACGAGGACGTTCGACAGCGAGAAGTCCTGCCCCATCCGCACGAGCGCGTCGTAGATCGCGGAGTCGCCGTGGGGGTGGTAGTTCGCCATCACGTCGCCGATGACCCGCGCGCACTTCACGAACGGCCGGTCGGGTCGCAACCCGGCGTCGTGCATCGCCCAGAGGATCCGTCGCTGCGAGGGCTTCAGACCGTCGCGAACGTCGGGGAGCGCGCGGCTCACGATCACGCTCATCGAGTAGTCGAGGAATGCCGACTCGACTTCTTCGGCCAGGGTGCGCGGCTCGGGCAGGTTCTCGAACAGCGTCTGGGACGATCCGGATGCCTTCTTGCGAGCCATGGGTCGGAGGGTACCCAGCCTCGGTCGGGAATTCGTGCCCGATAGCGTGCGGCGGATGCCCGGGCGCCGCGCAACCATCCTCGCGGCGCGGCGGGCGCCACTCGGCCCTGCGTTTCGGCGACTGTGGGCCGCGGCCGCGGTGTCGAACCTCGGCGACGGCGTCGCGCGTTCCGCGATCCCGCTCCTGGCCGTCCGACTCACCGACCGGCCTGCGCTCGTCGCCGGGCTCGTGTTCGCCCAGCAGCTTCCGTGGTTGCTGTTCGGTCTGTTCGCGGGGGTGGTCGCCGACCGGGTCGATCGCCGGCGGCTCATGGGCGGCGTCGACCTCGCGCGCGGCATCGTCGTCGGCGCGCTCGCCGTGTTGGTCGTCACCGATCGGGCGACGATCGCCGTGCTCTGGGGCGTGATGTTCCTGCTCGGTACCGGCGAGACGTTCTTCGACAGCGCCTCACAGGCGTTCTTCCCCAACGTCGTCCGTGAGGAGCACCTGGAGCGAGCGAACGGGCGACTGTTCGTGACCCAGTCGGTCGTCGACGAACTCGCCGGGCCGCCCGTCGGCGCGTTCCTGTTCGCCGCGATCGCGCCGCTGCCGTTCTTCATCGACGGCGCCTCGTTCGTCGTCGCCGCAATCATCGTGCTCACGTTCCCGCGCTCGGTCCGCTCGACACCCGCGAGGGCGACGGCACCCGGTGGAGCTGCGCCACGGGCCCGGGTCCGCGACGACCTGCGCACCGGAGCCCGGTTCCTCTTCAGCCACCGAGTGCTGCGCCGTCTGATGACGATCGGCGCGATCTACAACGGGCTCGCGTGGGGCTCCGAGTCGGTGCTGGCGCTGTTCGCGATCCGCGAGCTCGGCGTGTCGACCGGGGTGTTCGGACTCGTGCTCGCCGAGCTCGCGCTCGGCGGGATCGCCGCCGGCCTCTTCGTCGACCGGATCACCGATCGTCTCGGTCCCGGGCGCACGATGGCATTCGCCTTCGGGGTCGTCGGTGTCGGCGCGACCGCCGCCGGCGCGTCACCGAACGCGGTGGGCTTCGCAGCCGGGCTCACGGCGGTGGGCTTCGCCGGGACCGCCGCGAGTGTCGTGCTCATCTCCCTGCGCCAGGCCCTCGTCCCCGACGAGCTGCGCGGTCGCGTCAACAGCATGTTCCGGCTCGGGCTCATGGCCGCGGCGCCGGTCGGCGCGCTCGTCGCCGGTCAGCTCGCGACCCACCTCAGTGTGCGGGCGCCTGCCCTCGCGCTCGGAGTCGGGTCGGCGATCCTCGCCGCGTTCACTGCGGTCACGGTCACGAACCGCGACATCGCGGACGCTCGAAGCGCAGCCTGACCCGACGCGGTTCGCACGCCGAGTCGAGGGCGGTTCGCACGCCGAGTCGGGGGCGGTTCGCACGCCGAGTCGGGCAAACCCGCGAGGTAAGCAAATCCTGTCCCTCGCGGCGATTCCGCCACCGCTCGCCCTTCTGCAGAATTCGGTGCAGGAACTGGGCTGGAGCGAAGGGAGGTGCAGCTATGCGTACCAAGGGCCGCACTCTGAGCTGAACGAACACCAAGTCGCAGTACCGGACCCCGCTGGGCGCCCCGCCCCCCAGCGGGGTCCAAACATTCCGGGCCGAACATTCCGGGCCGGGCAGTCCTGGGCGGCCCGCTCGACACCAGCCGCTCCGGATGCCGGCGACCCGCCTCGCCTCGGTGCTCGGGGCACTTCAGGTTCGCGAGCGGGTCGCCCGCCATTCTTGCGCTCGCGTCGCGAGCGTCTCCTTGTTGCGTTCGTCGCCGGCGAGATCGAACTTGTCGTAGAGGTTCTGCAACGACATCTTCACTGCCGCCGTGCTCGTGAACCGTCGTTCGGCGATCTCGGCCACGGTGGCGATCCGAGGGGTCGCCCGACCCTCGTCGTAATGCACGAAGAGCAGTTCGAGCACCTCGGACTCGACCGGGGTGAGCCGGACCGCCTTCGCGGCCGCCGCCCGGACGGTCGCGGCGACGCCACCGGCCCGCTCGTGCTCTCCGAGCAGGAATTCGAGTCTCACCGCGTCGGCCAGCACGATCGCTGCGGCGTGGTTGAGCGGGTGCGGCTGCCACGGGCGGAGCCGCACCCCATCGATCTCGGTGCCGTTGGTGCTCTCGAGGTCGACCGCACGCCAGACACCGCTCTCGCACTCGAGCCGCAGGTGGGCGCGACTGATCGCGTCGTCGTCGAGTGCCACGTCGTTGTCGGGGCTGCGACCGATGCGCACCGCGGGACCCGCGATCTGGACCCCGCCATCGGGGAGCATCGATCCGACGAGCCGCGCCATGCCGCGGACTGTACCGAAGTCACAACGGGACGTGACGCGCCGATGCGTGCGAGACTCCCGCGCGCATGGCCACCTCGCCCACACGCACCGCACGCCGGCGTCGTGTCGTCGGGGCGCGGATCGGTCCGTTCGTGCTCGAACGGTTCCTCGGCGGCGGCGCCGACACCGAGGTGTGGCGCGCGTCGGGCGACGGCATCGTCGTCGCGCTGAAGCTCGTACGCGACCCGTCCGACCCGCTCGCCACCGCCCGCATCGCGCGCGAGGCGTTGGCGCTGCGTACCGTCGAGCATCCCAATGTCGTCCACGGCTTCGATGCCGACGACACCGACGGTGACGCCTGGCTCGCGACGACGCTGGTCGACGCCGGGACGCTCGCGCATCGACTCGACGAAGGACTCCTCGACGCGGCGAGTGCCGGCGCCGCGCTCGCGCCGATCGCCGACGCGCTCGCCGCGGCACACGCGGCCGATGTCGTACACCGCGACCTGAGCCCGGCGAACGTGCTCCTCGATGCCGCCGGACCGGTCTTGATCGACTTCGGTCACGCTGCGATCGCCGGCCGCACCTGGGACGGCTGGACGGCGACCGGAGCGGTTGCCCAGGCGCGGACCGAGGGGTACGCGGCCCCCGACACCGAGGTGTCGGCCGCGGTCGACATCTACGCGCTCGGGGTCACGCTGCTCGAGTCGGTCGCCGGCGTGCGTTCGCTCGGCGACACGACCGACCCGCGCCGCGCCGCGCTCGCGGCGCCGATCGCCGAGCTGGTCGCGCGCTGCTGCGCGCCGGACCCGGCCGATCGT
>SXJQ01000078.1 GCA_005779345.1 Actinomycetota bacterium | reverse complement strand
CGTGATCCACGACAAGCCCGACTGGAATCCTTCGAGACTGATCCGTTCCAAGACCTCGCGATCGCCCCGCACCGGGCGCCCCCACTCGGCGTCGTGGTAGGCGACGTAGTCGGCATTCGACGCACCCCAGGCGCAACGGCGCCTGCCGTCGACACCCCGGACGAGGGCCGGCGGCTCGGACTCGGTCGACGTCACGCCGACAGCCTCGCGCGCGCGAGGATCCGTGGGTGACCGGTCCCATCGTGCAGATCAAGCGGCTCCGCGAGCGCGACGAATTCGTCGCGCACCTCGCGGCCTCGGCGATCGACCTGCCGGTCGCGAGCGACGGGTCGATCGCGACCGCGCTCGGCGCCTCGTTGGAGGTCGGCACCCGGACGCTCGCGAACCGGTTCGCGATCCTGCCGATGGAAGGGTGGGACGCGACATCCGACGGTCGCCCGACCGACCTCGTGGAGCGGCGCTGGCGCCGGTTCGGCGCGAGCGGCGCCGCGTTGATCTGGGGCGGTGAGGCCGTCGCGGTCCGCCCCGACGGGCGTGCGAACCCTCGGCAACTCACGATCGGGCCGGAATCGGTCGGCGACCTCGCGGGTCTGCGCCACGAACTCCTCGAGGCCCACGCCGCCGCCACCGGCGGCGAACCGACGCCGATGGTCGGGCTCCAGTTGACGCACTCCGGGCGGTGGGCGCGCCCGAGCGGGGATCCCGCCCCGCGCATCGCGTATCGGCACCCCGTGCTCGACGCGCGGGTCGGTGCACGGGCCGAGCACGTGTTCAGCGACGCCGAACTCGACGACCTCGTCGGCGACTACGTGCGGGCCGCGACCGTTGCCCGCGACGCCGGGTTCGACTTCGTCGACGTGAAGCATTGCCACGGGTACCTCCTGCACGAACTCCTGTCGGCGGTCGACCGACCAGGCCGCTACGGCGGCGACCTCGCGAACCGCGTCGCGTTCCTCGACGCGGTCGTCGCAGGCGTTCGCCGCGACGCTCCCGAGCTCGAACTCGCGGTGCGTCTGTCGGCCTTCGATGTCGCGCCACACGGTCCCGGACCCGACGGTCGCGGCGTCCCGGTCGGCGGCGCGTATCGGTGGGCATTCGGCGGCGACGGCACGGGGACGGGGATCGACCTGTCGGAGCCGCACGCGGTGGTGGGCCGGATGGTCGCCCTCGGGATCCCGCTCCTGTGCGTCACGGCCGGGAGCCCGTACTCCTGTCCGCACGTCCAACGGCCGGCGTTCTTCCCTCCGAGCGACGGGTACCTGCCGCCGCGCGACCCACTCCACGAGGTGGCGGCGTTGCTCGCGGTCACGCGCGAACTGGCCGGCGCGCACCCCGAGATCACCGTGGTCGCATCGGGGCTCAGCTATCTCCAGGAGTGGCTTCCGGCCGTCGGTGCCGGCATCGTCGGCAGCGGCGGTGCCGACCTGGTCGGCTACGGCCGCGGCGTGTTGAGCTACCCCGAACTCCCGCTCCACGTGCTCCGGGGTGCGCCGATCGCTCGTGAGCGGTTGTGCCGCACGTTCTCGGACTGCACGACGGCGCCGCGGTCGGGTCTCGTGTCGGGCTGCTATCCGATCGACGACTTCTACAAGGCCCGGCCCGAGCGGGTCCGGCTCACCCGCGCGAAGCGAGCCGCGGAGACCGCGCGAGGCGGGAGGCGGGCACGATGACCAACCCGACCATCGTGCTCGCGATGATGGAGGGCCTCGTCGACACCGCCTTCACCGAGCAACACTTCGCGCGACTCGATGCGGTCGGTCGGGTGCTCGATGCGCGCCCGCTCGCCCGGCTCGACGACGAACGCGCCACCGCGTTACTCGGGCAGGCCGAGGTACTGCTCGGCCACTGGGGCTGTCCGACCCTCACCGCCGACGTGCTCGCGCGAGCGCCGCACCTGCGGCTGTTCGCCTACGCCGCCGGAACCGTCAAGTGGCAGGTGACGGATGCACTGTGGGATCGCGACATCGTCGTGACGAGCGCGGCTGCCGCCAATGCGATTCCCGTCGCCGAGTACTCGGTGGCGATGATCCTGTTGGCCAACAAGGGCGTGCTCCTGATCCGCGAGTGGCAACGCGATCCGTCGTTGCGACTCCCCGTCGATCGCATGCGGATCGGCAACGTCGCGAAACGGATCGGCATCGTCGGTGCCTCCCACGTGGGGCGGCTCGTGATCGAGCGGCTCCGCCCGTACGACCTCGCGATCGCGGTCTACGACCCATACCTGTCGACGGCCGATTCCGAATCGCTCGGCGTCGAGCGCGTCGCCGATCTCGACGAGTTGTGTGCGACCGTCGACGTGTTGAGCATCCACGCTCCCGACATCGAGGCGACACGAGGCATGGTCGGCGCCGCTCAGCTCGCCAGGTTGCGCGACCACGCGGTCGTGATCAACACCGCGCGACCGGCGCTCGTCGATCAGGACGCGTTGTTGCGCGAGCTTCGGACCGGCCGAATCAGTGCGATCCTCGATGTCGCCGATCCCGATCCATTACCGGTCGATCATCCACTGCTCGCGCTGCCGAACGCGTTCGTCACGCCTCACATCGCTGGGTCACTGGGGACCGAACTGCACCGCATGGCCGACCACGCCGTTGCGGAGGTCGAGCGCTTTGCTCGCGGCGAACCGCCCCGCCATCCGGTGCGACGCTCCGACATCGATCGGATCGCGTGAGATGGACGTGCTCGCCGGCCTGTGCTCGGTCACGTTGCGGACGCGGTCCATCGACGAGGTCGCGCGCATCGCCGAGGGCGCCGACCTCGTCGCGATCGAATGGGGTGCCGACGTGCACGTCCCACCGGGAGACGCGGCCGCGGTCGCGGCGGCGCGCGCCGCGAGCGCAGGCTGCGAGCAGGTGAGCTATGGGTCGTACCTTCTCGCGGCCAGGCACGACGTGAGCGACGACGAGATCGCGGTCGTCCTCGACACCGCGGCCGCGCTCGGTGCCCGCAATGTGCGTGTCTGGTGTCCCTTCGGCGTCGAGCCGGCATCCGACCGACGGTCGGGAGTGATCGAACGGCTCGCCGCGGTCGCGGGTGCGGCCGCCGACCGAGGGTTGACGATCGGTCTCGAGTACCACGGCGGCACGCTGACCGCGACCGCAGCCTCGGCCGCCGGTGTCGTCGACGCGGTCGGCCATGAGAACCTCTTCACGTACTGGCAGCCGCCGTACTGGCTGGAGGGCCGCTCGATCGCCGACGACGTCAGCGACGTCGAGATGCTTGGTGCCCGCGTGTCGCACCTGCACGTCTATGAGTGGAGGCACGCGCCGGCCGTCACGCGCCGGCCCCTGGTCGCGGGCGAGGCGCGCTGGCGGGCCGTGCTCGGCGCGCTGGAGTGCTCGACCGGTGCGGTGTCGCCTCGGGTCGCGTTCTGCGAGTTCGTCGTCGACGACGATCCCGAGCTGCTCGCCGACGATGCGCGCACGCTGCGTTCGTGGCTGGGACCGGCGGGATGAACCCGTCGTGGAACGAGCGTCTGCGACCGGGCCGGACCATCACCGCGATGTCGGCGGTGTTGTTGCCGTTCACCGAGACCGGTGAAATCGACTGGCCGGGCCTTTCGGGGCATCTCGATCGTACGATCGCGGCCGGACTCGTTCCTGCCGTCAACATGGACACGGGATTCGGTCCCGTACTCGCCGCGGCTGATCGCCTCGCTGTGCTCGCATTCGCGCGTCGCGCCGGCGTCGCGTTCGTCGCGGGAGCCCACGTTCCTGATGCGCCCGGAGCACGCTTCGATCTGGATGCCTACCGGACCGAGTTCGATCACATCGCGGCGGCGGGCGGAACGCCGATCGTGTTTCCATCGCACGGGCTCGCGGCGCTCGGCGACGATGAACTCGTTCAGGCCCACGTCGATCTCGCTCGCGACCTCGATCGGTTCTATGGCTTCGAGCTGGGAGCGATGTTCCACCCGGCCGGCCGGATCTACTCGATCGCGGTGTTCGAGGCGCTCCTCGCCATCCCGAAACTCGTGGGTGCCAAGCACAGCTCGCTCGACCGCTCGCTCGAGCTCGACCGGCTTGCCGTGCGCGACGCGATCCGCCCCGAATTCATGGTGCTCACCGGCAATGATCTCGCGATCGACATGGTCATGTACGGCAGCGACTACCTGCTCGGCCTCTCGACGTTCGCGCCCGACGGATTCGCGGCTCGCGACGCAGCCTGGTCACGCGGCGACGAAGCACGGTTCTTCGCGCTCAACGACCTGCTGCAGTACCTCGGGATGCTCGCGTTCCGGCCACCGGTCCCCGGTTACCGTCACGACGCGGCGATGTTCCTGAGGTTGCGGGGCGAGATCGCGTGCGACCGGACCCATCCCGACTCGCCCGTTCGGCCAGGCTCCGATCGAGAACTGCTCGCCGATATCGCCGATCGTCTCGTCGCGCTCCTCTGACGCGCGGGTCGTGGTCAGACGCCGCGCTCGACGACGCGGTCGAACAGCGCGTGCGTCGCCTCGGCGATCGGTTCCCAATCGAACGCGCGGCGCCGTGCCACGGTCGCGGCGCGGGCCGTGGCGACCGTCGCCGGAGTGAGCGCTCCGATCGCGGCGGCCACCTCGGTCGCGCCGGCGCGCCCGAGGTCGATGCGCGCGTCGCCGAGGTACTCGGCGAGGAAGCCCCAGGCGCTCCCGAGGACCGGCAGGCCGACGCCGATCGCGTCGGCCACCGTGCCCGTCGCGAGCATCTCACCGTCGGGGTCGAACGGCAGGGCGAGGAGATCGCAGGCCGCCAGGCGCGTCGCGTAGGTCGCCGCGTCGACGGTGCGATACTGCTCGGCTGCGACGACCCGCGGGTCGTCGGGGAGCGACTCGCCGATGCCGAGCGACCACACCGCGAGCTGCAGATCGGTGCGCTGCGACGCGACGAATCCGGCGACGAACTCGGCCGTGCGCTTCTCCACACGCGGCGCGCCCACGATGCCGATCCGCAACGCACAGGGCGCGAATCCGAGGCGTGCCTCGGCGGAGCGACGGTCGAGTCGCCTGAGATCGTCGGACCACAGCGCGCCGAAGTGCCCGTGGGGGAGCACGACGTGTTCGGCCTCGGGGGCGAACGAGTACCGGTCGAGCATCCGGTCGCGACCCCACTCGCTGTGGTGGATCACCGCGTTCGCACGCTGCGCCCAGACCGCGTACACGGGGTCGAAGCGGTCGGGTTGCTTGGTGTGCGGTGTCAGGTTGTGCGCGGTCCAAACGACCGGAATCCCGTGGTCGGCGAGCGTATCGGCGATGCGTTCGTGCTCGGCGACGTCGTCGAACGCGAGCCACTCGGGCCAGTGAAGGTGGAACGCGTCGACCTCACCGATATCGACCGACGGGTCGGCGAACGCGCCGAGGGGCGAGGGGCGGGTGACGACGCGCTGCGCGAGCGGCCCGTACAGCGACCGGTCGTAGTGATGCCCGTAGGCCGTCGAGGCGATCCGCAGCTTCGGGGTGACGCGCACCGAATAGGTGAGCGTCGCGGCCGGATCCAGGTCGAGCTGGTGCAGGCGGATGAGCGACGACCACGACGTGCGCCACTCGGCGATCCCGTCGACGTCGATCGTGCTCCGCGCGTGCGGCGTCGGGCACGTGAAGTCGACGAGTAACGGCCGCGTCGCGATCTCGGGCACGACGAACGACACGGCTTCGGGGACGCGCGCGAACATCAGCGTGTCGTCGAGCACGAGGCTGCGCCCGTCGACCGTCCATCGCGCGTGGCGCGTGCCCGAGAGCGGATCAGGCCGATCGGTGGCGAACGTATCGGTCGTCGACACGAAGCCGTCCCAGTGCGCGGTGAGCGACCTCGCTTCGTGCGTCACGGCGACCGGGAGCCCACCGGCGGCGAAGCGGCGATACCCGTCGATCACGAGCGGGGTGTGACACGGCAGGTCCTGATCGACCGGCACCTCGAAGCAGCCGGGGCGAACGGGCGCCGGGAGGTAGTGGCTGCGGGCGGCACCGACGAACGGCAGCGCGAACGCGAGCGCGGGGCTGCGATACGCCCAGAGGCGGGCACCCGTCGTGTCGTCGAACTGCACGAGCCGATCGACCGGCGGGTATGCGGCGGCGCGAGCCGACGCCGCGCCCGGCGATGCCGTCTGCAATGCACGGGCGGCCCAGGCCAGCTTGCCGAGCAGGTCGAAGGTGAGCTGGAGGCGTCGTGCCGGCCCGCGATATCGATCCTGGTCGCGGTGCTGGTGCGCGTTGACGACACCGTCGGTGCCGAACCAACGGCGCATCGCGGTCGCGGCGTCGGCCCCGCGGCGCAGCCATCGGCCCGGGTCGTCGCCGACCGAATGCGCGATCGCTGCCGCGGCGAGTTCGACGGTGAGTGCGATCGACAACCCGCCGGTCGAGCGTCCCCACGGAATCGCGGTTCCGTCGGGGCCGACGAGTTGTTCGACCAGTGTCACCGCGTCGTGAAGTCCGGCCCGCCACTCGCTGCCGATCGCTTCGGCGAGTGGCTCGCAGAACAGCCAGATGTCGGCGGTGTAGATGTCGTAGCGCCCGCTCCCGTCGTTGGAGTCGTCGAGGCAGTGGCGCGGGTTGCTCGCGAGCACGGCGCGGAGACGTTCGAGGAGCCCATCGAGCTGCGAACGATCCTCGATGAGGCCGAGGCGGAGGCGCGCCGACTCGCAGCGCGACAACACCGCGATGTAGTTGCGGGGCAGCGTGCCCGCGTCGAGGAGCGGCAGGAACGACGAGCTGTCGCAGGCGACCGCGACCGCTGCGCGCCGCCGGTCGTCGAGGCCGTCGAGCCGCGGGTTGCCGGCGAACGGTCCGACCTCGAGCAACGTCTCCGCGATTCGGTAGGAGAAGAACGAGTGCGTGCCCGCGCCGTCGACCTCGCCGAGCAAGATCGTGATCGCGTCGTCGATGGGCGTCGCCGCGATCGTCGTGACGCCGACGGCGGCGAGGTGCCCGAGCGTGAAGATCAGGTCGGCGCGCACGTCGGCACCGACCTGATGGCCGGCGAATGTCCGGGGGAGGCGCCAGTCGGCGGCGTGCGCGGCGACGAACCGCTCGATCATCTCGACGGTGTGGGCCGTCAGGTCGTGCGCGAGCCGGTGCGGCGCGGTGTCGTCGGAACCCGGCCGAGTCATGATTGCGCCCAGCGGTCGAACTCGGCCGCGACGGTGGCGGTCGTGAGCCGACCGTCGGCGACGATCACCCGGTGACGTCGGACGAGATGGCCGCCGGCCTCGATGCGGAGCGACCCGTCCCACAAGAACGCGGCGTTCACGAAGTTGGCCCAGCCCTCGCCGTAGGTCTCGGCCCGGTTGCTGGCGTACCACGGTGTCGGAAACCGGACGTTGCTCGGATGGTCGAGCAGGGCGACGGTCGCGGCGTCGCTCGCGAGCGCACACCACGGGGCGGGCTCGCCGAGCAGGCGGTCGCGGGCCGCGCCGTCGGGGAGGCGCAGGTCGGTGTCGGTCCAGTCGGCGGCACCCCGCAGCGTGAGCCCGCCGTACCCGCCCCACGTCGTGAACGGTGTGCGATCGAAGACGGCCGTGACCGTCGGTGCGAGGTCGAACGTCCAGTCGATCGCGTAGCGGTCGATGCCGAGCTCGACGTGCTCGAGCGTCCTGACCTCCCGTACCGCGACGGCCTGGCCGTCAGGTGCGATCCAGTCGATCGTGGCGGTCGTCGTCGGCCCGTCGGTGAAGGCATCGAGGGTGACGAGCCGACCGAACTCGCCGTACTCCTCCCAGTAGTTCTCGCCGTTGACGAACTTGATCGTCGACCAGAGCGCGTGGTGCCAGGGGTGATCGGCCGGGCCGTCGGTCGACAGGATTCGGCCCGACGGGGTCCGGAGCGGGTGGACGTGCGGGCGTGCTGAGCTCCAGACGGCGGTCCAAGGCGCGATCATCGGGCCACGCTACGCGGCCGCCCGCGTGGCCGGTACCGTCTCCGGGCGTGCGATACGCAGCGATGCTCCTGACGGCCACACTCGTCGCCTCGGCGTGTAGCGCGGGTGACGACGACGCGACCTCGACCACGACCACGGGAGGTACCGCGGTGGACGGTTACGTCGATCAGACCTGGATGCGCGAGCGCCAAGACGAGTACCTGGAGTTCGCGACGCAGGAGCTGAGCGCGGGGTCGATCACCAACGTGATCGCGCACGCGGCCCGCGCTCGCCGCGACGACGGGTTCGAGTTCGCAACCGACCAGGTCACCGCTGAGTCGTTCGCGACGACGTTCGACGACATCGACACGCTGCGCGACACGACCGACTTCGACCTGCTCTACCTGCTGAACCTCTGGTACGGGTACCGAGAGGACCTCGACCTGGGCCTGCGCGGGGCGATCGAGGACAAGTTCCATTCGTTCAAGTACTGGTTCACCGAGCCGACCGACGCCGGGCTCGTCGACGACCGCTGGTACTGGTCGGAGAACCACCGGATCATCTACCACACGCTCGAGTACCTGGCCGGCGATGCGTTCCCCGACGACGAGTTCACGAACGACGGACGAACCGGGGCCGAGCATCGCGACGAGGCGAAGCAGCGGATCCTCGACTGGATCGACGAGAAGGTCCGGTTCGGGTGGAGCGAGTGGCACTCCGACGTCTATTACCAGAAGGACGCCACGCCATTGCTCACGCTCGTCGAGTTCGCGCCCGACGCCGAGGTGCGAACGCGGGCCGCGATGATGCTCGATCTCTTGCTGCTCGACATCGCGTCTCACCTCCAGCAGGGAAACTTCGGTGCGACGCACGGTCGGAGCTACATGAAGGACAAGAGCGTCGCGCTCGACCAAGACACCTTCGGGATGTCCAAGTTGTTGTTCGCCGACAGCGATCTCGCGTATCCGAGCACGGGCGACGCCGGCGCGGTCCTGTTCGCTCGAGCGGAGAAGTATCGACTCCCAGAGGTCATCCGGCGGATCGCGACGAGCGATGCAGTGACGATCGACCGCGAACGCATGGGCATCGCGCTCGACCCCATGGCCGCGATCGACCTCGATGCGCCGGCGCCGTACGGGTACGACTTCGACGATCCCGACAACGTGGCGTTCTGGTGGGAGCGCGGCGCACAGACGACGTGGCAGGGCGTCGCGTTGACGCTCGCGACCCTCACCGAACACGGCCTCTGGGAGTCGGAGTTCTTCTCGCCCTTCATCGCCCTGCGCGACCTCGTCGACAACGACCCGGTGCAGGCCCGGCCCCTCGCGCGCGACCTCGCGCCGATGCTCGGATTCGGACTCCTCACCGAAGTCGACTCGTACACGTATCGGTCGCCCGAGGTGATGCTGTCGACCGCGCAGAATCATCGGCCGGGTATGTTCGCCGACCAGCACCACGCGTGGCAGGCAACGTTCGACGAACAAGCGATCGTGTTCACGACGCATCCCAAGAACGAGCCCGAGATCGGCTCGGAGTGGCCCGACGGCGACGGCTACTGGACGGGAACCGGGTCGATGCCGGCGAGCGCGCAGCAGGGAACCGCGGCGATCCATGTCTACGACCCGGCGTTCGACCCGCCCGGTGCCGGTCCGCTCGAGACGTTCGACTACATCGGCATGACGCACGCCTACTTCCCGCAGGAGTACTTCGACGAGGTCGTCACCGACGGGCAGTGGGTGTTCGGACGCAAGGGCGACGGATTCGTCGGCCTGTGGTCGCAGCGCGCGACGCGCTGGCGCGACGCACCCGAAGGCGCTTTCACCCACGGGCTCACCCAACCGTTCGACCTGGTCGCGGAGGGCGGTGCCGACAACGTCTGGATCGTCGAGGTGGGCCGGGCGACCGATGGGACCTTCGCCGAGTTCCAGGCCGCATTGCAGGCAGCGCGGGTCGAGGTGCTGGTTGCCGAGTCCGAACCCGCGCAGTACACGGTCACGTTCGCGTCGCCCTCACAGGGTGAGCTCCAGTTCGTCGCGACGCACCAAGGCGCGAACGACAACCGACTGGTGGTCGGCGGCGACGAGGTCGCGATCCGCGACTATCCGCGATTCGACACACCGTGGCTCCAGGCCGACTGGCAGGCGCGGCGGTTCGAGATCGCCGAGGGAGACACGCGGCTCGTGCTGGACTTCGACACGTCGACCCGCGACGCGAGCGCGTGACCTCTCCACCCGTTCGACACGAACTGAACCGCGAGTTCGTGTGGCGCGACCACGACGGGCCGCGCCGGCTCCTCACTGCGGAACAGGTCGCCGGGTTCGACCGCGACGGTTTCGTACGGGTCGACGACGCGTTCAGCCCCGAGGTCGTCGAGCAGATGGTGCGCGAGATCGACCCGTTCGAAGCCGAGATGGAAGACCTGCTGCGCGACGCCGGCGGGCAGCTCTTCATCGCCCGCGCCGACGAGATCACCTTCACGGTGCACCTCGTCGCCCGGTCGGCGGTCCTGCGTGCCCTCTCGGCGAGCGCGCCGCTGGTGGATCTCGCCCACGACCTCGTCGGCCCCGATACACACCTCTATTGGGACCAGTCCGTCTACAAGAAGCCCCACACCGACGCGCCCTTCCCGTGGCACCAGGACAACGGTTACGCGTTCGTCGTGCCGCAGGCCTATCTCACCTGTTGGGTGGCGCTCACCGATACCGACGAGACGAACGGGTGCCCGTGGGTGGTGCCCGGGCTGCATCGCGGCGGGACGCTCGCGCACCGAGCGACGGATCTCGGGTTCGTCTGCCTCGACGACGCGCCCGACGCGATCGCGGTGCCGGCGCGGGCGGGCTCGATCGTCGCGTTCAGCAGCCTGACTCCCCACTGCACCGGCCCGAACACCACCGACACCACCCGCAAGAGCTGGATCGTGCAGTACGCGCCGTCGGACGCGCTGATCCATCGGCCGCGGGCCGACGGCGGCCACGACCGGATCGCGCTCGATGCGCCAGAACGTCAGTACGCCGTGCTGATCGACGGGACACCGGTTCCGCCCGGTGACGGCGCCGTTCCTACGCTGCGGTCATGAGCGAAGAAGACGCCGATCGCCTGGCACTCGCAGCAGCCCTGCGCGATCTCAACCACGCGTTCGTCGGCCACGACGCCGATCCCGACCTGTTGCGGTCGACGACTG
>SXJQ01000007.1 GCA_005779345.1 Actinomycetota bacterium | reverse complement strand
CGTCGGAGTCGTCGGCGTCGTGGTCGGGCTTGCCGCAATCGGACTGCGCGGCCTCGCTCACGGCAGCACCGTGGTCTTCGACGCTGTGGTCGTGGGCAACCGCGGAGACGTGCTCGCCGTGGTTCTCGAGGTCGTCGTCGCAGCCGTCGTCGTCGAGGTCGTCGTCGACCGTCGTCGGCGTGGTCCCGTCGAGCGTGGTGGTCGTCTCCTCCAACGAGGTCGTCGACTCCTCCGACGAGGTCGTCGATTCTTCGAGCGAGGTCGTCGACTCGCTGCCGAGCGTGGTCGTCGTCTCGTCGACCGGCCCGGCCGGTTCGTCGTCGAACACGTCGAGGACACCGGTGGTCGAGGCGGCCGCGGCCGCACCACCGAACGCGAGTGTGCCGGCGAACGCCAACACGACGGACCTGCGGGAGAATCGACCGAGCACGGGGACACCTCTTGTGGGCTGGGGGGATACCGATTGCGTGAGCACCGCGGCCATTCGGTCGACGACGATCGATTCGCCGGCGATCTCGGACTGCACAGTGGGAGCGCGCAGGCCATCGATGACACGGTCGAGGTCTCTGGGCCGAGGACCCTCGCCCGCGAGCCAGCGCTCCAGGTCGTCGTCGCCGGGCCGCCGGATACTCACGGTTGCACCATCGTCTCGCCCGGGTCATCCGTTACATCGTCGGGCGACACGAGGCCCTCCGCCTCGGCCAGCACCCGGAGCCGCCGCAACGCCCGCATCGTCATCACCCGGATCGCCCCCTCGCGCTTGCCCGTGACCGCGCCCACCTCGGCCGGGGTCATCCCGACGATGAAACGCAGCGCGACCACCTCGGCCTGGGCGCGCGGGAGTTGCGCCAACAAGGCGAGCACCGCGAGCCGATCGTCGACCGCCTCCAAGGCGTCGCGACCTGCCTCGACCGGAAGTTCGGCGACGGGCCACTCGGGTCGGCGTTCACTGCGGCGGCGCGCGTCGATCGCCCGGCGCCGACCGATCGTGAACAACAGCGTCCGCAGCTCCACCGGGTCGGGTTCCACCCGCGGCATCCGGCGGGCGAGGTCGGCCCACACGTCGCCCGCCACGTCTTCGGCGTCGCGGACCCCCAACGACCCGAGGAACCGCACGAGCGCAGGGTTCAACGCCCGGTAGATGTCGCCGAGCGCCCCCCGGTCGCCGGCGGTCGCCCGGAGCACCGTCTCGGCGTCGAGCCCGGGGATCGGGGAGGGGTCGGAGTCCACCTCTCTCGATCGGCCGGTTCGGGCCTTCATCTGAGGGCCCGATCGGGGCCCGACCGTCGGGGCGGCGGTTCAGTCGGTCGTGAGTCGATCGATGAGCCCGGCGACGACCGCGCGCATCGAGTCGGCATCGGCGCCGTCGGCGATCGCGGTCGCGGCCTCGTGCAGCGCCGCGAGCACCAATGCGGCGAGTGGTTCGATCGGCCCGATCGCCAGCCGACCGGCGGCGTCGACGGTCCGCAAGGCCTCCCGCACGAGCCCGAGCCCGTATCGCTCGCTGAGTTGGCGTCGTAGCTCCACCGGCAACACCGAGGGCGCGTCGAGCAGCACGATCCTGCGGACCTCGGGGGTCGCGGCCGCGTCGAGAAACGCCTGCGCGCCCCGCCGGAGTTGCTCGACGGGATCGGTCGCCGCGAACGCCGCGACCGCGACCGCGTCGCACAGGTCGCGTTCGACGGTCTCGAACACGGCCCGGAAGAGATCCTCTTTCGACGCGAAGTGGTGGTACATGGCGCCCCGGGTCACGCCCGCTCGCGCCACGATCTCCTCGCGGCCGGCACCGGCGTAGCCGCGCTCGGCGAACAGGGAGCGGGCCGCGTCGATCAGTGCCCCCTGGGTTCGGGCGCGTCGTTCGGCCTGGGTTCGGCCCCGGGATTCGTCCTTGACGATGAGCACCTCCTGCACCATGATGCACATACATGCGTGCTGCCTGCACGCATCTTCCAATTGCTCCCCAGTGAAGGGAAGAATGCCATGCCGCTGCCCCGCTCCCAGGTCTCCGACGGTCTCCTCACCGACCTCGATCACTTCGAGGCCCTGATCCGGCCACTCGCGACCGCCGAATGGGATTCGCCGAGCCGCTGCGCCGGCTGGACCGTCGGCGACGTCGCCCGCCACGTCGTCGGTTCCATGGCCGACGTCGCCGCCGGCAACACCGACGGTCTCGGCACCCCCGAGGTCACCGAACGCGAGGTCGCCGAACGCGCCGGACGATCGGCATCGGAGCTCGCCGACGAGTGCCGCGCGGTGCGCGACGCCGCGGCCGCGCTCTTGCCCCTCTTCGACGACGCCGCGTGGGCCGGCCCGGCGCCGGGCGGATACGACGGCACGCTCGGCGAGGGTGTCGAGGCACTCTGGTACGACGCGTGGCTCCACGCCGACGACATCCGCGCTGCGCTCGGTCGCGCGAGCGAGATCACGCCGGGCTTCGCGGGCGTCGTATCGCACGTCGCCTTCGAGCTCGCCAAGCGCGGCTGGAACGGCGCGGTGCCGGGCGTCGACGACCCGCGCGCGATCGCATTCGTGCTCACCGCGACCGGCCGGGCCTCGGCCGGCGGCTACGGGGCCGACGCGCCGATCGACATCTACGCGGTCTGAACCCGTCGCGCCTCGGCGTAGGTCAGCCAACGCTGCTCATCGAAGTCGTAGAGCTTGCACGCCTTCGTGCTCCGCAGGTAGTCGCGCACACGGAAATCACGGTGGTCGACCTCGGGGAACGCCTCGATGATCGCGGCGGCTGCCCGCGGCAGTTCGTAGCACGGGATCCGCACGTCGACGTGATGAGGAACGTGCACGAAGATGTTGTGCAGGAACAGGTTCAACACCGCGGGAATGCGCAACACGGTCGTGCCTTCGACCTGGCCGTGGAAGCTCGTCCATGTGCGGCGCGGCCACCACTTGATGTCGGGGGCGATGTGGTGCACGTAGACCGCGAACCCGATCGTCCAACAGAACAAGGCGAACGGCACCACGAACAACTTCGTGATCATCCACAGCGATCCGAGTGCGCCACCGGAGAGGAACCAGCCCGCGACCGCGGCGGCGATCACCGCGAGCGACGCCCACTGCGCGACGAATCGCTCGTCGCGCTTCACGTTGACGCGGTAGCGCTCCGGCGGATCGAAGCGCATCATCTTGTTCCACCACACCTCGCGCGCGTAGTACGCGGCCGCACCGAAGGGTGACCACTCGATCCGGTGTCGCAGCCGCTGCAACCGGTTCATCGCCCGGTACTGCTCGACCGTCTTCGGATGCCACACGAAGTCCATGTCTTGGCGGAGCGTGTGGCCGTGGTGGATGCGGTTGTGGCCCACGACCCACGACTCATAGACGTGGAGCGACGGCAACATGAGCGCACGGCCGATGCGGCGGTTGCGCGCCGCGTCGTCGAACAACGCACCGTGGGCCGCGTCGTGGCCGAGCACGAACAGGCTGCTGACCGCCAGCCCCGCGAGGAGCCAGAGCGGCACGACGAGGAACCACGCGTCGGCGAAGACGAGGCCGGCGAGAATCGCTGCGTAGATCGTGAGCGACCGAGCGACGAGCACCATGCCCCGGCGGGTCGGGCGTTCGTAGCACTGCTCGGGGATCACCCGCAGGACGGGGAGCAGCGTGTTCTTGCCTCTGCCCGTCGGGGCGGAGGCATCGGACTCGGGGCCGATCACCGTGGTCATGCCCGGGACTCTACCTACCGACCGGTCGGTAGACAATCATCGGAGCTGGACGAAACGTACCAAGGCGAGCCCTCGGCCCGCACGGTCTCAGGCCGGGCGCTCGCGGAGCAGCCGGCGCAGGATCTTGCCCGACGCCGACTTGGGGATCTCGCTCACGAACTCGACCAGCCGCACCTGCTTGTAGGTAGCCACGTGGCCGGCGACGAAGGCCATGAGCTCCTCCGCGGTCGCCGCGTGGTCGGGCTTCAGCACGACGAACGCCTTGGGGATCTCCCCCGCCTCCTCGTCGGCGACCGGGATCACGGCCACGTCGGCCACGGACGGGTGCGTGACGAGCAGCGCCTCGAGCTCGGCCGGCGGAACCTGGAAGCCCTTGTACTTGATGAGCTCCTTCACCCGATCGACGATCGCGAAGTGGCCGTCGGCATCGACGGTCGCGACGTCGCCGGTGTGCAACCAACCGTCGGTGTCGATCGTCGTCGCCGTCGCCTCGGGGTTGTTGAGGTAGCCGCGCATGACGAGTGGGCCGCGGATCCAGAGCTCGCCCGGTCCGCCCTTCGGGGCGTCGACACCGGTCTCGGCGTCGACGAGGCGCGCCTCGGTGTTGGGGACGAGCACACCGATCGAACCCGGCCGTGCGTCGTCGAGCGGGCAGAGGTGCGACACCGGACTGAGCTCGGTCATGCCGTACCCCTGGAACACGTCGGCGCCGATGCGGGCCGACGCCTCCGCGGCGAGTTCCGCACCGAGTGGCGCCGCGCCCGACATCACGATCCGCAACGACGACAGGTCGTAGTTGTCGACGATGGGCTGCTTCGCGAGCGCGAGCACGATGGGCGGCACGAGGTACGCGATCGTCACTCGATGTTCCTGAACTGCCTCGAGGAAGCCGACCAGATCGAAGCGCGGCATCGTGATCAGCGTCGCGCCGACCCGCAGGCCCGCGTTCATGATGACCTGCATGCCGTAGATGTGGAAGAACGGCAGCACGGCGATGACCACGTCGTGTTCGGCGAACGGGAAGATCGCGCTGACCTGCTCGAGGTTCACCGCGCAGTTGCGGTGCGACAGCATCACGCCCTTCGGGAGCCCGGTCGTGCCGCTCGAATACGGCAGCACCACGATGTCGTCGGGGTCGACCGGTACCTGGGCGATCGGGTCGCCCGTCACCGTGTCGAACGACGGTGCACCGTCGGTACCGAACACGAAGATGTCGCGGATCCCGACCTCGCGCGCCGCCTCGGTCGCGTGGTCGAGCGATGCGGCCGCGCTGACCACCATGCTCGCTCCCGCGTCACGCAACTGGAACGCGACCTCCTCGGCGCCGTAGACGGGGTTGATCGTGGTCGTCGTACCTCCCGCGACTGCCGCGGCGTGGAACGCGACCGCGTAGTCGGGTGAATTGGGGGCCATCACCCCCAACACGTCGCCCACGCCGAAGCCGCGCGCGACGAGTCCGCCCGCGGTGCGGTGGATCCGGTCGATCGTCTCCTGGTAGGTCCACGCCCGACCGGTGGCCGCGTCGACGAACGCGGCGCGGTCGGGATACCGGCCGGCACGCTCGAACACGTACCCGGTGAGCGCGCCGTCGGGCACGACGACATCGGGATAGGGCGAGCGGAGGATCGTGGGGTTCGTCATCGAGGTTCCTTCGTCGTGCGCGCGGGCGGCGGATCACCCCGACGATGCCACATCCCGACCTCGGTCGGCATCCCTCCGCGCCGTGCACTCGCGTAGGTTGTCGGCTCGTGACCGGCCTCGTCCCGCTCCCGCGCCAACCCGACGGCGTGCCCTGGCCCACCGACGCCTGGCCGGTCCGCGCCGATGGGCCCCCCGAGCTCGCGGCGCTCGTCGAGGAGATGTTCACCGACACCGGCCGGTACGCCCAGACCTACGCGGTCGTCGTCGTCCACCGCGGTGCGGTCGTCGCCGAGCGCTACGGCGGTGCGCTCCCGAAGTGGAACGATCCTGACGAGCCCGTCACGATCGACACGCCGCTCCTGTCGTGGTCGATGGCGAAATCGATCCTCCACGCCGCGGTCGGGATCCTCGTCGACCGCGAGGCGCTCGCGCTCGACGAACCCGCGGCCATCGCCGAATGGCAGCGACCGGGCGATCCGCGCCAGGCGATCACCCTGGAGCACCTCCTCGAGATGCGCGACGGCCTCGCGTTCGACGAGGACTACATCGACGGCGAGACCTCGCACGTGATCGATATGTTGTTCGGCGCCGGGAGCGACGATGTCGCCGCGTTCGCCGCGGCACGGCCGCTGGCGAACGAACCGGGAAGCACGTTCAACTATTCGTCGGGAACGAGCAACCTCGTGGCCCGCCTCGCCGGCGAAGCGATCGGCGGCGACGCCGAGGGCGTCGCCGCTTGGCTCCACGACGAGTTGTTCGCGCCCATCGGCATGGCCACCGCGACCGCGCGCTTCGACGCGGCCGGAACGTTCGTCGGCTCGTCGTATGTGCACGCGACGGCACGCGACTTCGCCCGCTTCGGGCTGCTGCAGCTGCGCGGCGGCGAGTGGGACGGCCGCCGCGTGCGTCCCGCGGGCTGGGTCGATCACGGTCGCACGCTCCGTTCGATCGACCCGAGCGACGGCTCCGGATACGGCGCGCACTGGTGGGTCGTCGCCGGCGACCCACTCGGCAGCTTTTGGGCCAGCGGCTACGAGGGCCAGTCGATCCTCTGCGTCCCTGCGCTGGATCTGCTCGTCGTCCGCCTCGGCCGGACCGACGCGAGCCTCGGTCCGAACCTCCGATCGTGGCGCGATCGGGTCACCGACGCGTTCGTCGACCTCGGCTGATCCCCGTCTCGCACGGAACCGGTCGCGTTTGCCATGCTGCGACCATGACCGACGCGACCACCGAGATCGAAGCCACCGTCCGCGAGTACCTGGAGACCCGCGCTGCGATCGAGCGCAAGGAACTCGACTGGACCGCGCTGCGCCGCTTCTTCACCGACGACGCCGTCTACATCGACCCTGCGTGGGGACGCGTCGAAGGCATCGACGCGATCGCACACTTCTTCGACGAGTCGATGCGCGGCCTCGAGGACTGGCAGTTCCCGATCGAGGGGTGGGCGGTGATCGGCGACGGCCTCGTGCTCGTCAAGTGGACCCAGATCCTCCCCGCGGGGCCCGACGGCATCCGGCCACGGCAGTCGGGGCTGTCGACGTTGCGCTACGCGGGCAACGGCAAGTTCGACTACGACGAGGACATCCTCAACATGGCGCACGTCAACGAAGACCTGCGCGCGACCGGATGGCGACCGTCGCCGGAGTTCGTCTTTCCCCCGCGCGAGGTCGACCGCAACTGGAGTCGGCCCGCGCGCTGACCGTCAGCGGGCGAAGTTCGGGGCGACCTCGGTCGCGAGCCGCTCGAGCGTCTCGGTCCCGGGATAGTCGGGGAACCACGGCACGATGTAGGTACAGCCCATCCCCTGGTACTCGGCGATCCGATCGGCGACCTGTTCGACGCTGCCCGCGAGGTTGCCCTGCCGGTAGGAGTCCCACTCCTCCAACCAGGGCTGCTGCTCGCGTCGAGCGTCGTGGAACGCGCGCGCCTCGGCCTCGGTGGCACGCACGATGCACTCGGGAGACCAGGTCTTTTCGATCGTGTCCTCGTCGCGTCCGAGTTCGTGACAGTGCCGCTGGAGCACGCCACGCTTGTGCAGCCATTCGTGCGGCTTGCCGCCGAAGTTCGACTTGTCGGCGAGCCTCGCCACGACGCGCAGGGTCAGTTGCTCGCCGCTACCGCCGATCCACACGGGCGGGCGCGGCGACTGCAACGGCTTGGGGTCGCACTGCGCGCCGCGCACCGTGTAGTAGCGACCGTCGTAGGTGGTCTCGGCATCGCGCCACATCGCGGTGACGATCTCCACCGCCTCGCGCAACATGCCGATGCGGACCGCGGGCTTCGGGAACTCGATGCCGTAGGCGTCGTACTCGTGCTGGTACCAGCCGGCACCGACACCCCACTCCAGGCGTCCCCCGCTGATGACGTCGATCGAGCTCGTGATCTTCGCGGTGAGCGTCGGCTCCCGGTAGCTCGTGCAGCTCACCATCTGACCGAGCCGGATCGACGTCGTCGCCTCGGCGAGCGCCGCCATGACGGTCCAGCACTCGAACACCGCTTCGTGCGCGGGGGTCGGCACGTTGTGGAAGTGGTCGTACACCCAGATCGAGTCGTAGCCGAGCCGCTCGGCGCGCAACGCGACGTCGCGACAGGCGGCCCACTTCGCCGCCGCACCGTCGATCCCGATCAGCTCCGTCTTCCAGCCCTGCGGCGCGAACGCACCGAATCGCATCTGCTCCATGCGCCGATACTACGGAGCCGTAACGTTGGCCCATGACGAGCGCAGCCAGTCCGCGTCCCGATGCAGACCTCCGGGGGCTGCGCGCCGCGCATGCCCTCCTCCTCGGCGAGCTCGAGACGACCGACTTCGACCCCGCGGCGCCGAGTCGGCTCCCCACCTGGTCGATCGCGCACGTGATCACCCATCTCGCACGCAACGCCGACGCCGTCACCGGAATGTTCGAGGCGGCGGCGCGCGGCGAGATCGGCGACCAGTATCCCGGCGGAGCCGCGCAGCGCGGCGGCGACATCGAAGCGGGCGCGGGTCGGAGTCGCGGCGTACTCCTGGGCGATCTCGCCACCGCATGTGCGCGCCTCGACCTGGCGACCACGGAGGCCGACGGCGAGGTCTGGGCGCACGGGGTCGGGCGGTCGGTGATGCTCGGTGAAGTTCCGCTCGCGTCGTGGCCGTTCCGACGGTGGCGCGAGGTCGAGATCCACCACGCGGACCTCGGGCTCGCATTCGCTCCCGACGACTGGTCCGAGGCCTTCGTCGATCGCGAATGGCCGCTCGCGATCGCTCAGCTCGGTGCCCGGGTGAGCAGCGGCGGGCTCGTGCTCGCGCCGGGCGGCGGTGATCCGATCACGATCGGCGACGGCGGTGTCGTCGTCGCCGGCAGTTCGCGCGAGCTGCTCGCGTGGATGCTCGGGCGTGCCGAGATCGACGGTGCGCCCGCGATCACGCCCTACCCGTGACCGGCGCAGCTGCCGCGCCCATGAGCGCGAGGAAGTTGTCGCAGTAGAAGGCCTGGCGCACCGACTCGTCGGCTGCGCCGAGCGACGCCTCGAACCGCTCGATCGGCCGCCGCCCGCCCTCGACATGGGGGTAGTCGGAGTTGAACATCACCACCTCGGCGCCTGCCTGATCGATGATCCAGCCGACGTCTTCGGTCGGGTACGGCGTGAACTTCATCTGACGGCGCACGTAGTCGCTCGGTCGGAGTTCGAGCGCGCGCACGCGCTCCTCGTGACGGTGGAAGGCCTCGAATGCGCTCTCCATCTGGCGCATCCAACTCGGCACCCAGATCGCGCCCTGTTCGATCACGCCGATGCGCAGCCGCGGGAATCGGTCGAAGACTCCGTCGAACACCATCGTCGCGATCGTCTGCATCGGCGGGAAGGGGATCGCCATGTAGTCGACACTGCGGAAGTTCTCCTCGCCACCGTGGAAGTCGGGCGGGATGGGAAGCCCGTTCACGAAGTAGTGCCGGTCGATGAGGTCGCCGGTACCGCCCACGTGGAACACGATCGGCAGGTCGGCGTCTTGTGCTCGGGCCCACACGGGGTCGAGATCGCGGTGGCTCGGGCTGTGCCCCGGGGGACAGCCCGATGCGACCAGCAGCGCCGCTGCGCCCATCGCGATCGCCTCGTCGGCGGCAGCGGCCGCCCGCGCGAAGTCGACGAGCGGCACGTATCCGGTCGCGAGGAGTCGGGGATCGACACTGCAGAACTCGGTCATGCCGCGGTTGTGGGCGCGGGCGACGCCGTACGCGAGGTCGAGGTCGCCCGAATGCTCCCAGTCTCGCAGCCGCCGGTTGTGGAACGTGTTGAAGACGAGTTGGCTCGCGAACCCGAGCAGGTCGAGCGCCCGCGGGCGATCGGCCGCGACGAAGCTGCCGGTCGCCGCGAAGTTCTTGCGGGCCATGATCTCGGCCGCCTCCGTCGCGCGGTACTCGTCGGAGGCGTGCTTCGCGGCGAGCCGATCGAACGTGGCGCGCAGGTCGGCAAGCTGTTCGTCGACGTCGCCGGTCTGCTTCAGCTCGTTGCCGCCACCGAGGTCGAGCGGGCGGATGCGGTCGCGCACGTCGGGGTCCGCGTGGTCGCGAAGCCACGTCGGGGTCTCCATGATGTGTGCGTCGGCGTCGTGCACGATCCGGCCCAGCGCGTTGTAGCTCATCGCGATACCTCCGTGATCGTTCGGGCGACCGCACCGAGGCGGTCGAAGTGTTCGCGGTTCGACGCGTAGGCCATCCCCGCCGGGTAGAGCACGACGCGCTCGGCGACACCGCCGAATCGATCGACGATCCGATCGGCCATCTCGTCCCAGCTGCCCTCGACGACGAACGATGCGAGGAGTTCGTCGTCGATCACCTTGGTCATCCCCGCAAAGTCGCCGGCCTTCTGACGCTCACGGATGGCCTCGGTGGTCCCCGTGCGGCCGAGCAGCTCGAACACGAACGCGTAGTTGGGGGTGCTTCCGTAGAACGCGACTTGCGTGCGCGCGAGCTCACGCCACGGCGCGCGCTCCTCGGGGGTATCGCCCGCAACGGTGAAGCACGGCACGATCAACTGCACCGCGCTCGGATCGCGTCCGGTTTCGGTCGCGCCCTGCGCGACGTTCGGCACGACGACATCGCGCAGGTAGCCGGGATGATTCAGCGGGTGCACGTGCACGCCGTCGGCGACCCGTCCCGCGGCGCGCAACATCCACGGGTTGACCGCGGCGATGTCGACCGGCGGGTCGTCGACCGCGATCTTGCCCGGCGACCACATCGCCGACAGCAGCGACAACTTCGTGAAGTGGCCGTCGAAGGCGAGCGGCTCACCGCGGAACCCCGCGAAGCACGCGCGCACCGCTCGGACGTACTCCACGAGCCGCGGCCCGGGATGTTCGAACGCCGATCCGTATCGGCGTTCGATGTGCGCGCGCACCTGCGTTCCGAGCCCGAGCCGAAAGTGCCCGCCGCTGGCTTCGGCGAGCTCCCATGCCGTCTGCGCGGTGACCATCGGACTCCGCGGGAACGCGACCGCGACACCGGTGAGCAGCTCGAGCCCCGGCACGGCGAGCGCCGCCGCGGCGCACTGGAGGTACGCGGTCCGGCCGGCCTCGGTGACGACGAGTCCCGAGAATCCCGCCGCCGACGCGTCGCGCGCGAGCTGTTGCATCTGGGCGAGGGACAGGCCACCGGTGAGCACATCGACGCGCATGAAATGGTGTCCTACCACGAACGCGGCACTCCTAGCCTGCCCCGGTGCACCTCGACCGACGCGGCGTCTTCGCCGGCATCGCCGCCTACGTGTTGTGGGGTCTGCTCACCGTTTACTGGCACGAACTGCACGGACTGAGCGCGTTCGGGCTGATCGGCCAGCGCATCGTGTGGTCGTCGCTGCTCCTCGCCGCGGTCGTCACCGTGACCCGCCGCTGGTCGGCGCTGCGGGCGATCCGCAACGACCCCTGGGTCGCGATCCGAGTCGGGCTCGCCGCGCTCCTGCTCACCGCGAACTGGACGACCTACGTGTGGGCCGTGACACACGACAACGTCGTCGAGACGGCGCTCGGCTACTTCATCGCTCCCCTGGTCACCGTCGCCATCGGCGTGATCGGGTTCGGCGAGCGCCTCCGACCGGCCTCGGGCGTCGCGCTGTCGATCGCGGCCGCTGCCGTCGTCGTGCTCACCCTCGACTACGGACACCTCCCCGGCTTCGCGCTGGTGCTCGGTGGCACCTGGGGTTGGTACGGCCTCATCAAGCGCACGATCCCCCTGCACCCGATCGAGAGTCTCGCCGCGGAGACGTTCGTCCTGCTGCCGGCGGCGCTCGCGACCGTCGCGGCGATCGAGACGGGCGACGACGCGATCCGAACGACGGCGTCGGGCGGCCAGCTCGCGCTCGTGCTGCTCGCCGGGGTCGTCACGGTCGTCCCGCTGTTGCTGTTCGCGGTCGCTGCGCCGCGAGTCCCGTTCACGGTGCTCGGTCCGCTGCAGTACGCGGTCCCGACGATCAACTTCGCGCTCGGCGTCTGGCTCTACGACGAGGCGATGCCGCGGGCGCGTGTGATCGGGTTCGCGCTCGTTTGGATCGCGCTCGTCGTGTTCACGGTCGATTCGCTGCGGGTCAACGCGGGTCGGGCATCCCGGCGAAGACCGACGGATCCACCGTGATGTAGGTCGCTCGACAGGTCGCGACCAAGCGATCAGCGGCCGTCATCTCCGCAGTGATGAAGAGCTTGCGACCGTCGCGCTCGGCGAGGCGCGTCCGAACCGTGAGCCGTTCGTCGACCGGCACGGGCGCGACGAACCGCACGGTGAGTTCGCCCGTGAACGACGGTTCGCCGAGGCGTCCGATCACCCACCCGGTGACATCGTCGAACGCTGCGGCGACCATCCCGCCGTGTGCACGCCCCGGTGCACCCTCGAACGCGCGCCGCAACACGAACTCGGCGACCACGTCGTCTTCGTCGTCGAACCGGACATCGAAGTCGATGCTCGTCGGGTTCGCCCGGCCCGCCACCGCGCGGTCTTCGAAGCCCGAACGGGGCCGGTTCATCGGGAACCGGCCCGAGTCGCCCGCCGCGGCCTCGGCCTCGGCTTCACGGCGCGAGGCCTGCATCAACGCCAACCGGTCGCGGCGCGCACCCGCGCGGAGTTGCGTCGCGAGGTCGACGGCGAGCGCAGTCGTCGACCGCAACAGGTCGGGATCGGCGTCGTGGCCGACGAACGCGTGGTTGAGATCGCGCAGGGCTGCTGCGAGTGCCAGGCGATCGGCGTCTTCTTCGCTCATGACCGCAGCGTAGGAACGGCGCCGTCACCGGG
>SXJQ01000077.1 GCA_005779345.1 Actinomycetota bacterium | reverse complement strand
GTCCCTCGCGGCCGCGACGAGCGATGCCGGCAGCGACGACGCCTGGTCGACACTCGACTGGTCGGGTCTCGGCGACGGCGACGACGACGAGGCGAAGCGATGAGCGACCACCGAGCTCCGGCTGGGTCACGCCGCGCCGGCGGGGGACCGCGGCGGCTCGCCACCGCGGGTGTGCTCCTCGCCCTTGCCGCCGCGGCGCTCGTCGCAGGTACCGCGCGCGACGAACCCGCGGCGGCGATCGCGGCACCACGAGAGGCGGCGATCCTGCCGCCCGACGGTGTCGCGTCGAGCGCGTGGTTCTGCCCCGGCGGCGTTCCCGGCGACGGCGAACCGGTGCGCGACGCGCTCTACATCACGAACCTGTCGACGCGCGCGACGTCGGTGCGCGTCACGGTGCTCACGACGACCGGGAGGCCCGTCGGCCGGCAGATCGCGATCGAGCCGCAGTCCGTCAAGGGCATCTCCGTCGCCGACCTGTCGGAAGCACCCGACGCTGCGGTCGTCGTGGAGCCGTTCTCCGACGACATCCTCGTCGAACAGACCGTGTCGGTGCCCGGCAAGGACGATGTGGCGCTCGGACCGTGCGCGACCCACGCCGGCGCAACGTGGTACTTCGCTGCCGGGAGCACGCTCAAGGGCTCCGAACAGTGGTTGTCGTTGCTGAACCCGTATGCGATCGACGCGGTCGTCGACATCACGCTGGTCACCAACGAGGGTCGCCGTCGCCCCGACGGTCTCCGCGGTCTCGTGATCCCGGCGCGGAGTCGGGTCCCGGTCCACGTCAACGAGTTCGCGGATCGCAAGCTGCTCGTCGCGGTGATCGTCGAGTCGCGCGACGGCGGCCGGGTCGTCGCCCAACAGACGGTCGTCCACGACCGCGTTGCCGGGCGCAGCGGCGTGACGTCGACACTCGGTGTTCCGGCACCCGCGACCCGCTTCACGTTCGCGTCCGGTTCGCGGCGCGACGGCGTCGCACGACTGTTGTTCGTGATGAACCCCGGGGTCGTTCCGATCGACGTCGACGTGCAACTCGCCGCCGATGGGGCAACTCCCCAGACGATCAAGGTCGGGGCAGGCGCGGTCGAGGCGATCAACGTCAACGACCTCGTCCCGGGCGGCGAGGCGTACAGCGTGATCGTGCAGTCGGCCGCCGACTTCGATGCCGATGGCGAAGTCTCCGACTCGGGCGGCATCGTCGCCGAGGACTGGGAGAACTACCGCGTCGATGAAGCCCGCGAGTCGTTCTTCGGCGTCGCCGGCGGCATCGGCGGCATCGCTCCGGCGACCGAGTGGCGGTTCGGCCGCAGTCGGCTCCGCGACGAACGCAAGGGTTACGTGATGCTCTACAACCCCGCCGAGGGACCCGCGCACGTGAGTGTCGAGTTCGTCGGCGACGGCGCGTCGAGTCGTCCCGCGGATGCCACCGAGGTGGAGATCCCAGGGGCGTCACGGATCGCGATTCGCATCGACACGCTGAGCGACATCGACGGCGGCCTCATCGTCACGAGCGACCGCGCGGTGTACGCCGAGCGATTCCTCGTGAAGAACGAGACCGTGACGCGTTCGCCGGGCGTTCCTCGCCGCGACTGAGCCGTTCCCGATGCCGGCCCGCCTGACGGGGCCCATCGCGACGATGTCAGCAGGAGTCGACGCCGGTCGTACGCTCGCCGCCGTGCTGTTGCGTCTCGGGATTGCTGCGGGCCTGCTCGCCGCGGTGGCCATCGTGGCCGCGGTGATCGAACGTCGCACGCGGTCGCGCGCGACGCCGGCGCACCGTAGCTACGACTACCCGCGGCAGGTTCTGCGCGGCGACTTCGCGCGGCCCGACACCCCGTGGCTCGTCGTCGTGTTCTCGAGCGAATCGTGCAGCGGATGTGCGTCGGTGGTCGCCAAGGCCGCTGTGCTCGATTCGAACGCGGTGGCAGTCGTCGAGTGCGAGTTCGGTGCGAACCGAGTGTTGCACGAGCGCTACGCGATCGACGGCGTGCCGACCACGATCGTCGCCGACGCCGACGGCGTGGTGCAGCGCGGCTTCATCGGCGCGGTCAGCGCCACCGACCTGTGGGTCGCCGTCGCCGACCTTCGCCACCCGCCCGCCGAGCCCCGCGTCTGTCAGGGCCACGGCCACGACGACCACGACGACCACGCCGCACCCGCGCCCCACCGTTGAGTGGATACCCCGTCTATACGGGTCATCCACTCAACGTTGCGATGGCTGGGGTGCCGGGTGGTTCAGGTGGTGCCGAACGGTGGGGGGACCGGCGCCGTCGGCGGCGGCGGGACCTCCGAGGTCGTACCGTCGGCGTGGACGACCTTGCGGCCGCCGCCGGCCTTGTAGCCCATCGCGGCATCGACGAACTGCGCGACCTGTTCGCCGTCGATCGTCTCGCGCTCGAGGAGTGCCTGCGCGATCGCGTCGAGCCCCGCGCGATGCTCGGCGAGGGTCTTGCGCGTGCGCTCCTCCTGCTCGCGCAGGCTGCGCTCGACTTCTTCGTCGATCACCCGCGCGGTCTCGTCGGAGTAGTCGCGGGTGTGCATGAGGTCCTCGCCGAGGAACACCTGTCCCTGTGAGCCCCACGCCATCGGACCGATGCGTTCCGACATGCCGAACTCGCGCACCATCCGCCGCGCGATCTCGGTGCCGCGCACGAGGTCATTGCTCGCGCCGGTGCTCTGGCTCTCGAACACGATCGACTCCGCGACGCGACCGCCCATCATCACGGCCAGGAGGTCGTTCAAGAAGTTCCGGTCGTGGGAGTAGCGCTCCTGCTCGGGCAACTGCTGGGTCATGCCGAGCGCCATGCCGGTCGGCAGGATCGTGACCTTGTGGACGGGATCAGCGTGCTCGAGCACGTACGCGCACAGGGCGTGCCCTGCCTCGTGGTACGCGGTGTGCTCCTTCTCCTCGTCGCTCATCATGACCGACGGACGCTTGAGACCCATCAGCACGCGATCGCGTGCGTTCTCGAAGTCTTCCTTGTGCACCTCGGCAGCGCCACGGCGGACGGCGAACAACGCGGCCTCGTTGACGAGGTTGGAGAGATCGGCTCCGCTCATGCCGGGCGTGCCGCGAGCGACGACACTGATGTCGACGTCGGGAGAGATGCGCTTGTCCTTGAAGTGCACCTTGAGGATCTCGAGGCGCTCCTCCTGGGTCGGCAGCGGCACCATGATCTGACGGTCGAACCGTCCGGGGCG
>SXJQ01000076.1 GCA_005779345.1 Actinomycetota bacterium | reverse complement strand
GTGCGCTTCCGAATGCGTCGCAAAGTGCGCCGCAAAATGCACTGCAGAGAGAACTACTGAGTGCGCTTCAGAATGCGCCGCAAAGTGCGCCGCAAAGTGCGCCGCAGGTGAGCTTTGGTGCCGCAGAGATGAAGTGGTGCTCGACGAGCCACGCGTACTCGATGCCGATCCGGTCGGCGAGTTCGATCTGTTCGAGGGCCTCGGCGAAGACCCGGGCCTCGTCGCCCGGCTCCCACGGTCGGGGAACCTGGTGCTCGAAGAAGATCCCGAACTTCATCGAACCGCCCCTCGCCTCGCGAACCTCGCCTGAGGTTACATCGATGTGTAACAATCGCCCCAGACGAAGCGTTGCGACGAGGCGTTGCGACGAGGCGTGGCGACGAGGCACCGATCGAGGGGGCGGCGTGGCAAAGAGCGTTCGCATGAGCGACGACGATGCCTGGGCGGTGCTCGACCGCGCCCACACCGGGATCCTCACCTCGTTGCGCCGCGACGGCATGCCGATCGCGACGCCGGTGTGGTTCGTGGCCCTCGGTCGACGCGTCTATGTGGCAGGCCAACTCCACACCAAGAAGTACCAACGAATCGCGCGCGACCCGCGCGTGTCGTTTCTCGTCGAGTCGGGGGAGCGCTGGGCCGAGCTGGTGGGGGTGCACCTCACCGGACGCGCGGTACAGGTCGAGCCGGGCCCCCGGTTCGACGAGGTCATGGCGGCGCTCCACGAGAAGTACGCGCCGTATCGTGGCGTGCGCGCAGAGATGCCTGACGCGACCCGCGAGTACTACGAACGCCAGGCGATCACGATCGAGATCGTGCCCGACGACCGGATCCTCACTTGGGACAACTCGCGATTGTTCGCGACCGACGAGTCGTGACGCGTTCGTCGCCGGGCGGTGGCCATCGCGTCACCGCCGCGAGTGGAGTGACGGATGCGTGACGACGCCGTCATCATCGAGGTCGGGTTGAACGAGGCGGTCTCCCCGGCCCAGCATCGCCACATCCCACAGACTCCGAGCGAGTGCGCGGCCGACGCGCTCCGCTGCGCCGATGCCGGAGCTGCACTCGTCCATTGGCATGCCGTCGATTCGGCCGGGGTCCAGCGCCTCGACGACGTGGACCTGTACGGCGGGGCGCTCGACCTCATGCGCGGCGAGGTGCTGGCCTACCCGTCGTACCGGACCGATGTTGCCGACATCGTCGACGAGCGCCTCGCGCACTGTCTGGCGCTGCGCGCTGATCATGGTCTCGAGGTCGCACCCATCGACGTGGCGACGGTCAACCTCGTGCTGGTCGACGAAACGCGTCGCACGATCGCGCCGCTCGAACCACTCGCCGGGTTCGAGGTGATCCGCAACTCGTTGCCGTTCGTGGCAGATGCGCTCGCGCGATATCGCTCGGTCGGTCTCGTGCCCACGCTCGCAGCGTTCGACCTCGGCGGGACGCGCACGATCGCTGCGCTCGCCGCGAGTGGACTGCTCGTGTCGCCGTTCCTCTGCAAGATCTTCCTGTGGAACTCGCCGCTGATCGGACCGACACCGAGCGTCGCCGCACTCGATCTCCACCTGCGGGAGCTCCCCGACGACCTCGACTGCGAGTGGTCGGTCGTGACCTACGGCGTGCGTGATCCCGAGGTGCTCGCCGAGATCGCGATCGCAGCGATCGAACGGGGCGGCGGGGTGCGCGTCGGCATCGGCGACAGTCCCGATGCAAACCCCGACGCGACCAATGCCCGGCTCGTCGATCAGGTGGCTGGTTGGGCGGCGGCGGTCGGACGCCCCGTCGCGTCGGCCGCCGACGTGCGCGCTCGGCTCGGGCTCGCGAGCGTTCGTTGAGTCGAACGCCGCACCGGTGCGGCGCTCGACTCAACGGAGCCCGGGTGACCGCGGCCGAGCTGCCCCGGAGCGGTCGCGGGCCCCTGTCGTTCGTAACGCCGGCTGCGGGACCGACGGCCCTACTGCCGCTCGGCGCGGTTGCCGGACAATCGCGGGCGTGGAGTTCTTGCCGATCTCGGGCGGTCACGTCGAGCCGTTGGGCGTGGAAGCGTGTTTCGAGCTGCTGCGGGGGCATCGGGTCGGCACCGTGGCCGTTACCGATGGGGCGCTGCCCGTCGTGATCCCGGTTGCCTACGGCGTGCCCGACGTCCGGCCTGACGTCCGGCCTGACGTCCGGCCTGACGTCCGGCCTGACGATCGGCATGACGATCGGCCCGACGTCCGGCTTGACGGAAGGATCGTGTTGCAGGCTCCGATCCTCGAGGTGTTGCGCCGGTCATCCGGGGGCGTCGCCGCCTTGGGGGCGCATTCGTTCGAATCCGCCCTCGGGTCGGGCTGGTCGGTGTCGGTCGTCGGCGTGATGCATGCACTCTCCGGCCCCGAGGCCGGCGCCGCGGCGCGCTCGATCGGCTTGGACGACGATGCTGCGCCGCGCCGGCTGCTGCTCGAGATGTCGGCGGGTCACATCGTCGGCTGGCGGTTCACCGGCGGGTGATGCGCTCACACGGGCGACAGCGGGACTTCCCACGTGACGGTCGTTCCCCCGTGTTCGCCGCGCCGGATTGCCGCGCAACCGCCGTGCTGCTCGGCCCGGGTCCGGATGTTGCGGAGCCCGTTGCCCGCGGAACCGACCTGTTCGGGGACGCCGTTGCCGTCGTCGACGACGCACACGCGCAGGGTGCCATCGACGATGGTCAGGTCGATGTCGACGCGCGACGCCTGCGCGTGGCGCGCGCAGTTCGCCAGGGCCTCGCGTGTGATCGCTACCGCGTCCTCGGCGATCGCGTCCGAGACGCTCGTGTCGAGCAGACCGTCGAAGCGGATGTGCGGCTCCACCCCGAGCGGGCGCGCCGCCTCCTCGGCGATGGCCACGATGCGGTCGCGCAGACCGCCGCGATCGGTCGTGCGTTGGTGCAGGCGGAACACGGCGGTGCGAACGTCTCGGATCGTCCCGTCGAGTTGGTCGATCACCTCGAGGAGCCGTCCGCGGGTGGCGTCGTCGGGCGTGCGGGCGGCGGCGCCCTGCAACTGCATCCCGGCACCGAACAGACGCTGGATCACGACGTCGTGGAGGTCGCGCGCGATGCGCTCGCGCTCTTCGACGATCAGCCAACGTTCCTCTGCCTCGCGAGCCGCTCGCTCGGACTCGAGTCGCTCGGAGACATCGCGCACCTGGGCGATGGTGAGGTGCGCGCCGTCGATCTCCAGCGGACTCAGGCTGATCTCGACCGCGACCTCGGCCCCGTCGCTGCGGCGGGCGACGAGTGGCGTCGTTCCACCCATCGACCGGGAGACCGGCGCATTCCGGAATCGGAAGTGGTGCGCGGCGTGGATCGCTCGGAGCCGTTCGGGAACGAGCAACGCGAGCGGCTGTCCGAGGAGTTCGTCGGCGCGGTAGCCGAGCATGGTCGCCATCGCGGGATTCACGACGACGATGCAACCCTCGCGGTCGACGATCACGATGCCATCGGGCGCGGCCGCGACCAAGGCTCGGAACAGGTCCTCCGTGTACCGGGCGATCGGGCCGTCGGACTCGGTGCCGGGCCCTCGACTCGAGTGCGTCATCGTGCTCCATCGTGGGCATGGAGGGAAGGGAGGATGGTGTGCCTACCGAACCGCCCACGAGCGTATCGGCGGTGGTCACAACCCGGCAATGCGGCGCTCGCGTCGCCGGGCCTCGCCCCCGTGCGCGCCGCTACGATCTGCGGTTCGGGCCGGAGGCCCGGGAACGAGGAGCAGCCATGAGGGCGCGACGCGCGCGACGCAGGTGGGGGAACCACGGGTCTGGTTTCGTCGAGCGGCGGTCCGGCGTCCATCGGTCTCGTGCTCGCCGCTGGGCGCG
Organism: Actinomycetota bacterium; assembly: GCA_005779345.1. Lineage (GTDB taxonomy): Bacteria > Actinomycetota > Acidimicrobiia > IMCC26256 > PALSA-610 > SXJQ01. The sequence goes on along the minus strand of SXJQ01000076.1, from coordinate 8,804 downwards.
GACGGTGACGGTGATGGCGGTGGGTGCCGCGCTCGCCGGTTGCCTGCCGATCTACAAGCCGATGCCCGCGACGAAGATCGTCGGCGAGCTGGCCCCGGATTCGGTGCTCGCCGCGTGCCCTCCGATCGGGACCCGAACCACGGTCAGCGCGAACACCCATCTCGATCCCGCGTGCACCTATTCGGGGGTCCTCGTGTCGACCTCGAACGTGGTGCTGGATTGCCGTGGCGCCCGCATCATCGATCCCCCCGGCGGCCAGTCCTGGCAGCGCGGCATCGAGATCAGCGCGCCCGTCACCACCGCGCTCACGGGCGTGACCGTGCGCAACTGCTACACGGAGGGCTTCACGAACGGGTTGCGGGTCACGCGCACCGGATTCAAGACCCTCGCGGAGGGCACTGAGTACGACGTTGCGTTCTCGAACATCCGGATCGAGAACAGTTGGTTCCACAAGTCCAACGGCAGCGGTGTCTTCGTCGACGGCTATGTCACCGGCGTCACCCTGCGCAGCATCGAGGTGACACAGGCGGGGTCGGTCGGGGTGTACCTGGAGGCCGGCTCGAAGGACAACGTGATCGAGCTCAGCTACATCCACGGCAACGGCTTCGCCGATGCTGACCCTGCCGGCCAGCCGAAGGTCATCGGCGGCACGACGTTCATGTATCAGGGCACCGGGCGCGAAGGCATCGCCGTCGACGGTTCTCGCAACAACGTGATCCGCGGCAACGTCATCACCGCCAACTCGGCGGGTGGCATCTTCTTCTACAAGAACTGCGGCGAGTTCGCGACCCAAGAGCCGGCGCAACACTGGACGCGGCGTTACGGGGCCGACGGCAACTTGGTCGAGCTGAACGTGTTCTCGAACGAGCACACGGGAGTTTGGCTCGGGTCGCGGATGGCCGAGAACCAGACGTTCATGGATTGCAGCGACCCGGCGTACGTCGACGTGCCGTTCAAGGTCGTCCACCTGGACCACGCCGCCGGGAACACGATTCGCAACAACAGCTTCGAGACCGTCGAGATCGGCGTGCACATCGAAGACGACGGCAACGTCGTCGAGGCGAACCGTTTCGCGAGCGCGACGTCGACGCACCGTGCGGTCGTCGTCGGGACACGCGAACGCCTGTCGGTGCTCGGACTCCCGACCGACGGGTCGACGATCACGGGCAACGTCTCGGAGATCGCCGGGAACACGAAACCGTTCACGTGGGTGCACGGACACACGAACACGACGTTCACGGGCAACCTGCGGGGGACCCGCGCGGCGACGCTCGCTGCCGGCACGGCCATCCCGAGCAATCCGTTCCTGATGGTGCTCCGGATCTGGGTGCCCTGACCCGCTACGGCAGGAGCGCGGTGCGCTGGTTCGCCGCGAGGGCGTCGTCGAGGGCGGTGCGGTCGGCGAACGTGAAGCGGCGGTAGCGCGCTGCGCGTGCCGGACGCCACCAGATCTCGTCGTCGGTCCGCCAGGCAGCGCGGCGCAGCGGCTGCTTGTCGATCTTGTTGGTCCCGGTGGTCGGGAGGTGTCCGACGATGCGGACGAAGCGGGGCGCCCATTTCGTTCCGAGGTCAGGTTGCGCGGCGAGGAACGCGGCGAACACGGCCGGGTCGAACGGCCCGCTCCGGGTGCGGAGTTCGATCGCCGCCATCACCTGATCACCCGTGACGGTGTCGGGGACACCGAACACCGCGACTGCGGCGGCCGGTTCCCAGCGGGCGAGGATGCGGTCGATCGGCGCCGCCGCGAAGTTCTCGCCGTCGACCCGCAACCAGTCGCCGGCACGCCCCGCGAAGTAGAACCAGCCGTCGGCGTCGCGGTAGGCGAGGTCGCCCGACCAGTACCAGCCGCCGCGGGCGCGTTCCGCCTCGGCTTCGGGGTTCTTGTAGTACCCCTCGAAACGCGACAGCGAGTTGCGGCTCACGAGTTCGCCGACGGCGACGTCGGCGTTGACCAGCCGGCCGTCGGTGTCGAACTCGGCCGGAGGGCACTCTGCGCTCGTGAGCGGATCCGCGACGAGCACATCGAGACCGTCCATGGGCCGGCCGAGCGACCCGCGCGGCATCCCGGCCACCGGCACCATGATGATGGCGTTCTCGCTGCTGCCGTAACCCTCGATGACCGGGATGCCGAACCGCTTCCGGAACGCGCGGATGTCGGCCTGCGACGCCTCCGGGCCGAGCGCGTACTTGACCGAGTGGTCGCGATCTTCGTCGGTCTCGGGCGTCGCGAGGATGTAGCCGAGCGCTCGTCCGACGGTGTTGAAGAAGGTCGCGCCGAACCGACGCACGTCGGGGAGGAACTCCGATGCCGAGAACCTGCGCCGCAACACGAGGGTCGCTCCCGACCGCAGCGCCGGGAAGACGCTCGCATGGAGCGCGTTGCCGTGGAACAGCGGCATCGCGCAGTACAAGACGTCGTCGGCGGAGAAGGTGCTGTTCGCGCTCGTTCGCCCGGCGCGACCCTGGCTCATCTTCACCGCCTTGGGGGCGCCGGTCGACCCGGAGGTGAACAACAGGAGGAACAGGTCGTCGGGAGAGGGGAGCGCTGCCGCGATCGTCGGGTCGGCGGCGGCGAGTTCGCCCCGGTAGTCGTCGCCGTCGACGACCACGATCTCCGCAGCGCCGAGATCGAGTCCGGTGAGCAGCGCGTCGCGGTGCGCCGTGTCGGTGACCACGAGCCGGCAGTCGGTGTGCACGATGTCGCGGGCGAGTTCGGTGCCGCGGCGCGTCGGATTGATGCCGACGATCACCGCTCCAGCGAGCGCGGCTCCGCCGAGGAGGAACACGAACTCTGGGTCGTTGTCGAGAAGCACGCCGACGTGCGGCGGGCGATCGGGGTCGAGTCGGGAGCGGAGCCAGCTCGCCCGTCGGCGGCATTCGTCGACGACCGCCGACCACGCGAGCGACGTGTCGTCGCACCGCAAGCCGACCCGGTCGTCGTCCGCGCGGGCGAGGACGAGATCGGCGATGGTCTCCACGACGGCGATGGTATGCGGGCCCAGCCGGCGTCGTGTCGGCGCAGCAATGGCGCCGACGCGAGGGCGCCAACGCGAGGGAGGTCAGGCCAACGCGAACGCGACGACCGCGCCGAGCGCGGCGACGGAGGCCGCCGCGTGGACCCTGGTGAATCGCTCGTGGAGCACGCTCTGCGCCAGCACGACGGTCGCGGCCGGGTACAGCGACGACACGACCGCGACGATCGAGAGCAGACCGTAACGATTCGCGAGCAGCACGAACACGTTCGCGAGCGTGTCGAAGATGCCCGCGCCGACGGTCGTCGACGCGTTGGATCGTCCGATCGAGGGTCGTGTGCGGGTCGCGAGCAGCGCCGCGACGATGGCGACGACCGCGATCCCCCGCGCCGCGACGACGGGCCAGATCCCCGAATCGTCGCCGACCTTGTCGAGCGCAACGAAGAAGAAGCCGAACCCGAGGCCGGCCGCGACCGACAGTGCCACGACCGACACGCCGGCGTGTTCGTGGCCCCGGGCGCTGGTCGTCGGTCGACTGAACAGGACCACCGCAACGAGCGCGAGCGGGGCCCCGAGGAGTGCCGAGCGACCCGGCTGTTCGCCGAGGACGAGTCCGGTGGCGAACGGAACGATGGCCGACAACACGGCCGAGAACGGCGCGGCGACACTCATCGGCCCGATCGCGAGCGCGTGGTAGAAGCACAGGAGGCCGAGCACGCCGCTCAGACCTCCCAGGGCGCCGATGCGCAGGTCGCGGAGCAGCAGTTCGCCGCCGACGAAGGGTGCTGCCGCGGCGACGAGCACGAACCCGCAGGTCTGGGTGACGAACACGACGGCGAGCAGGTGTGCGCGGCGCGTCGCGAGCCCGCCGAGAAAGTCGGCCGTGCCGTAGGTGAGGGCGGCGAAGAGCGCGAGGACGATCCCGATCGGCGGTGTCTACCAGAGGTGCGTCTGGGGGCCGCGGACGAGGCGGCCGGGGAGGGCGCCGGTGTGCTCGCCGTCGGTGAACGTCACCGTTCCGTGCTTGATCGTGTGTCGATACCCGGTCGCGTGCTGCATCAAGCGTCGCCCACCCGCGGGGAGGTCGTGAACGATGCGGGGCGGTCGGGCGCCGAGCGCGTCGAGGTCGATCACGTTGATGTCGGCGAGGTACCCGGGCGCGATGACGCCACGGTCGTGCCAGCCGACCTGCCGCGCGGTGCGCTGCGTCAGGTGGTGCACCATGAGCGCGAGCGGCAATCCCTCACCCCGCCGACGGTGCGTCCACAGCGCGAGCGCAGTCGTGGGCATCGAAGCGTCGCAGATGACACCGCAGTGTGCACCGGCGTCGGAAAGCCCGAGTACGACATCGTCCGACAGCAACATCTCGCGCACGTCGGCGAGGTCGTGGCGGACGTAGTTGAACAGCGGCAGGTAGAGCAGCTGGTTGCCGCCGTCTTCCAGTAGGAGGTCGTACGCGATCTCGGCTGCGGGCCGACCCTGCGCGGCAGCGAGTCCGGCGACCGAGCGTTCGGGAGCGGGTTCGTAGTCGACCGGGTCGGTGAGCGGGAACAAGAGATCCCATCGGTGCGTGATCTGGCCGATCAGACCCTCGTGCGGTTCGCCGTGCTGGCCGACGATCCGGGAGCGACGGTCGGGATCTCGTAACGCGATCACTCGTCGATCGAGTGGCAACGATGCGACCTCGTGGTAGGCCGCACAGAGCATGAACGGATGGACGCTCGCGGTGAGGCCCGAGAGCAGTCCGATCGGGCGCGGCGCAACCTGCGCCTTCACGTCGAGTCCGGCGGATCGACAGCGACCCGCGAACGCGAGCATCTCGCGCCACCGCTCGGGTGTGTCGAGCTGTTGTTGCACCGTCATGCTCAACGGTCGACCGACGGCGCGGGCGAGTTCGAGCATCAGATCGAGCTCGGCCAACACGTACTCGTGATCGGGTGACTGGTAGGCATCGGAGATCATCTGCATCACGCCGGCGCCTTCGTCGCGCAACGCACTCGTGATCGCGATCAACTCGTGGGCCGAGGAGAAGCGGGTGCCGAGCGGCGCGCCATCGCGCGTGCGATGAACGTACGTGCGGCTGGTGCTGAAACCCAGCGCTCCCGCGCGGATCCCGGCGCGTGTCTGTTCGTACATCGCACGCAACTCGTCGTCGGTCGGGTGCTCGTCGGGGTTCGCACCGCGCTCGCCCATCACGAACGCGCGCAGGGGCGCGTGGGCGACCTGCGCGGCGACGTCGATGGTGTACTCGCGGCGATCGAGCGCGTCGAGGTAATCGGTGAAGCTCTCCCAGTCCCACGGCAGACCCTCCGCGAGGGCCGTGCCCGGGATGTCTTCGACGCCCTCGAGCAGGCCGATCAACCAGTCGTGATCGCCGGCACCGGTCCGCGCGGGCGCGAACCCGACGCCGCAGTTGCCCATCACGATGCTCGTGACACCGTGCAACGACGAGGGCGCGAGGATCGGGTCCCAGGTCGCCTGACCGTCGAAGTGCGTGTGGATGTCGACGAAGCCGGGCGTGACCAGGTGGCCGTCGGCATCGATCACGCGATCGAACCCTGAGCGCCCGAACCCTGTGCGCCCGATCCCCGTGCCGCCGATCGCCGGGTCGACCGCGACGATCCGCCCGCCATCGATCGCGACGTCGGCGACGCGGGCCGGCGCGCCGGTGCCGTCGACGACCGTTCCGTGCTGAATCAGCAGATCCGTCATGGCCCGCATCGTACGGCGGGTGCTCTCGCCCGTGGACGGCGGATCGTTTGTACGCTGAGCGCATGACCGCTACCGACGCCCCGCTCGTCCCGGTCCCTGCGGCGCCCGCGGGGCACCACCACCGGCGCATCACGGTCGATCGCTACGCCGGGGCCGCGGGAGCCGTGATCGGCGGCGTGGATCTCGCCGACGAGCTCGACGACGAGGTGATCGGCGAGATCCGGCGTGCGGTGCTCGACCATCACGTCGTGTTCTTCCGCGGCCAATCGCTGACGCCCGCCGCCCAGGTCGCCTTCTCGCGGCGCTTCGGTCCGGCATCGCCGGTCCCGTTCATCGAACCCGTCGCCGAACACCCCGAGGTGATCGCGGTCGTGCGCGAGGCGAGCGAACGCCAGCACTTCGCCTTCGGGTCGCTCTGGCACTCCGACTTCTCGTTCCTTCCCGAGCCACCGTTCGGGTCGTTGTTGCACGCGCTCGAGGTCCCGCCCTATGGCGGCGACACGCTCTGGGCGAACCAGCACCTCGCGCTGGAGACTTTGTCGCCCGGCCTGCGCGCGACGCTGCGCGGGCTCGTCGGCGTGCATTCGGCACGCGACGGGTACGCCCCGAAGATGCAGGGAGTCCACGACCTGTTCCGCGGTATGACCGTGCACACGAGCGACGCCGCGCTCGCCGAACAATGCCATCCGGTGATCCGCACGCACCCCGAGACGGGCCGTGAAGCGCTCTTCGTGAACCAGCAGTACACGATCGGGTTCGACGGCTGGTGGGAGCGCGAACAGCGGTCGTTGCTCGACTTCTTGTTCGCCCACAGCACGCAGGACGCGTTCACCGTGCGTTGGCACTGGCAGGTCGGCGATGTCGCGTTCTGGGACAATCGCTGTGTCCAGCACATGGCGATGGCCGACTTCGAGGGCCACCGCCGCGAGATGCATCGCACGACGGTGGCCGGCGACGCACCGGTGCGACGCGTCCCCGCCTGAGTTCGCGGTTCGGGCTCAGCCGGCGGCGCGTTCGAGCTCGCGCAGGATGCGAAGGTGCTTCTTCGTATCGAATCGCATCAGCTCGCAGAGCAACGGGAGCAGCGATCCGTCGCGCTCACGACGGAGGCGACGGCGCATCGCGCGGAGCTCGCGCAGGTCGCGGCGTTCGACGCGCTGGAGTCCCCGAACCGCCTCGAGGAGCGCCGCCCGCTCGCGCGGACGCGTGCGCCACGGGACGCGACTGCCCGGATGGTCGACATGGGCATGGTGCTGCTGGTGATGCAGCATCTCGCGGAGCAATCGGTGGTGACGCTGCTCGTCGTCGGCGATCAACTCGATCAGGTAGGTGACGAACTCGTCGTGGTGGGCCTCGAGGACCGCGTCGTAACGCGCGATCGCCTCGCGTTCGTCGTCGATGTGCTGTTCGAGGATCCGGATCCGCTCCTGGTCGCGCGGGCTCGGCCCGGGGCCGCGACGGAGGGGGACGGGCGCGGGCGAAGGCGGCTCGAGCAGATTCATGGCACCTCCAAGGGTGATCGCACCTCGATCGTGCCAGTCGCGGCCGCGCTCGGGGCGGGCCGAAGGTCCCGATCGCACTGACCGAGGCCCCACCGACCGAGGCGCCACCGACCGAGGCCCCAAGACGGAGGCCCGGTAGTCGAGGCCGGTGCCCGGGTGCGCCGCGGACCGGCGGCGGGGTGCCAAGATCGCGCCATGAACGACGACGCGCGGGTGATCGATCTTCTCGACGGCGACTTCTACATCGACGATCCCTACTCGACCTACGCGTGGATGCGCGAGCGCAGCCCGGTCCACTGGGACCCGGTCAACGAACTGTGGGGGATCTCGCGTTACGACGACATCGTCGAGATCGAGAAGCGCAACGACGTGTTCGTCAACTCGGATCAGGCGAAGGGCGGGTACCGACCGAACCTCCCCGCCGACCCGGCGATCATCGGACTCGACGACCCCCTCCACAACCGGCGCCGGATGCTCGTCGCCCGGCGCTTCACGCCGCGCGCGGTCGGGCACTGGGAGGATCACGTCCGCGACGTCGTCGTGCACCTGATCGACGGGGCGCTCACCAAGGGCCGAGTCGACGTCATCGACGACCTCGCGGCGCCGCTCCCCGCAATGATGATCGGCCTCCTGCTCGGCTTTCCCGACGACATGTGGCCGCGTCTGCAGCACTGGTCCGAGACGACCATCGTGCTCGGTGGCGGGCCGCGCTATCTGACCGACGACGGCATCACCGCGGCGATGGAGTTCGCGGGGGCCTGCGCGGAGCTCTACGAGACCAAGCAGCGGTGCCCGGCCGACGACGTCATGTCGATCTGGACGAAGGCCGAGATTCCGGGACACGACTTCGGGCTGCCCGAGGTCATCTCCGACTGCCTCCTCCTGCTCGATGGCGGCGCCGAGACGACGCGCACCGTGATCGGCCGGACGCTCCTCACTTTGCTCGCGAACCCAGGAGAGCTCGCCAAGTTGCGCGCGGGGGCCGACCTGTCGATCGCGATCGAGGAGTTCATCCGCTACGTGACACCGATCCACAACATGTGTCGCGTCGCGACGCGCGACCACGTGATCGCCGGAACTACGATCCGCGCCGGTCAACAGGTCGTGTTGATGTATCCGTCGGCGAATCGCGATTCGGCGCATTTCGTCGACCCCGAGCGATTCGACGTGACCCGCGACCCGAACAACCACATTGCGTTCGGGTTCGGGACTCACTTCTGTCTCGGTGCATCGCTCGCGCGGCTCGAGATCCGGATCTTCTTCGAGGAGTTCCTTCGACGTGTGGCCGACTACGCGCTCGTACCCGGCTCGGTCGTCGAGATGCCGAACGCCTTCGTCTACGGACTGAAATCGGCGACCCTCGACCTGACGCCGAAGGCGTGAGCCGCGTCAGCGCAGGATCGAGCGGAACAGGTCGAGGTGGCGGTCGTCGTGGCGCAACATCTCCGGGTGCCACTGCACGCCGACCACGGCAGGAGCGTGGTCGACCTCGACCGCTTCGACCGTGTCGTCGTGCGCCCGCGCCGTGACACGCACGCCCGCACCGAGATCCGCGACGGATTGGTGGTGCAGCGAGTTGGTCCAGTACTCGTCGGCGTCGAGGATCCCGGCGAGGCGT
>SXJQ01000075.1 GCA_005779345.1 Actinomycetota bacterium | reverse complement strand
GAACACCACCGCGACCTGCCCGGGTCCGCCTCGTCGCGACTCGCGGAGCGAGCGCTCGATTCGTTCCAGCAGGTGCTTGCGGGTCGGGAGGTCGGTGAGCGAATCGTGGCGTGCCTCGAACTCGAGCCGTTCGGCGGTCGCTCGCTGCTCGGAGATGTCTTCGATCTGGGCGATGCCGTATTCGAGATCGCCGTCGGCGTCGTAGACGCTCTTGATGTTGATCCGGCACCACACCGGCGAGTCGTCGCGACGCACGAACCGTTGCTCGGTCGCGGAGTCCACGCGCTCGCCGCGGAAGAGTCGGGCGAACAGCTCGTTGTTGGCCGCGCGGTCGTCGACGTGGGTGAGCTCGGTGATCGTGCGGTCGGCGAGCTCGTCCTCGGTGTAGCCGAGCACGCGTGCCAATGCCGGGTTGGCTCGGAAGATCCGTCGCGTCGGGGTCACGAGCGCGAGGCCGATCGGTCCGTGCTCGAACACCTCGGCGAAGAGGGTCTGCGCCTCGCGGAGCGTGTGCTCGATCATCCGCCGTTCGCTGATGTCGCGGACGTTCACGACGATGCCCCCGACGGCGGCGTCGTCGAGCAGGTTGTTGCCGACGACCTCGACCCACACCCACCGCCCGCTGTGGTGCCGGAGACGCAGGTCGACGATCCGACCCTCCTGTTGACCGGCGAGGGCGCGTCCGAGACTCGCGAGTGCCGCGTCGAGGTCGTCGGGGTGAACGAGTTCGAGTGCGTTCTGTCCGAGGATCTCTTCGTTGGAGTAGCCCAGGAGACGCTCGACCTGATGGTTCGCGAACGTGAGTCGGCCGGTCTCGTCGAGCACGATGATCACGTCCCACGAATTCTCGATCAGTCCGAGGAGGCGGGCCTCCACGCCGCGGAGCTCGAGCGTGGTCTGGTGGGCCTCGGTCACGTCGCTGAACGACGCGACGACCAACGCCGGCTTGCCGCGGTCGTCGAGCTCGAGCACGCGCGTGTTCACCGACAGCCAGCGGCGCGTCCCGTCGGGGGTCTCGATCCCCATCGACGCGCAGTTGACGGCTTCGCCCGAGGCGATCGTCCGCGAGACCGGGAGTTCGGCGGGGAGCATCGGCCGGCCGTCGGGATGGACGGCGCCGAACCGGTCGTCTTGCGCGAAGCGTCCGGAGAGCTCGTCGAGGGTCAGGCCGAGGATGTCGGCTCCGACGGCGTTGCACGAGATGATCGCCCCGGCCGCGTCGACGACGCAGACGCCTTCGGCGAGCGCGTCGAGCACCGCTCGCTCCAGCGCGCCCGATTCGATCGGCCCCATGCCCACGGTCCTCCCTCGATGTTCGCAATGCATCGGCGCGTCCCGGGCCCGACCAAAGGCCCGCCTCCGCAGAGATGCCCTCAATACGGGCCCGGCCGTGACCGATGACCCACACGAGGAGGCCCACCGTGGACACGACCGACCTGTTGGAAGAACTCAGGCGCCTGCCGATGCAGCAATCGGTCGTCGCCCAGGTGCTCGGGGTGCTCGACGACCCGAGCAAGTCGGCGCGCGACATCGCCGCGTCGCTCCAAGTCGACCCGTCGCTGTGTGTCCGGGTGCTCCATCTGGCCAACTCGCCCTATTTCGGGCTGTCCGGCAAGGTCGGCAATGTCGAGCGAGCCGTGGTCGCCCTCGGGAACTCGGTCATCCGATCCCTCGCCGTCTCGACGGCGGCCGGGCTGTTCGCCGAGCGCTCCGGTCGGATGCCCGATGGGTTCTGGGGGCATTCGGTCGGCGTCGCCGCGGCGGCGTCGCTCGTGGCCCAGATCTCGCGTCAGCCCGCCGGCGACGCGCTCTGCGCGGGGCTGCTCCACGATCTCGGGACGGCGTTGCTGTTCCGCCACCAGCCCGACGCCGCGGCCGCGGCGTGGGCGTTGCCCGCCGACGAGGTGCTCGCCGCCGAACGGGCGGCGTTCGGCCACGATCACGCCGCGCTCGGCGCGCTCGCACTCGAAGCGTGGAAGCTGCCGGCCTCGATCACCGTGGCCGTCCGCGATCACCACTGCGACCCGACGACGACCGACTCGCGGCTCACCCGGTGCGTGATCGCGGCGGAGGCACTCGCGCGAGTCGTTGCCGGTGAGAGCGGCCCGGGGCTCGCAGAACCGGCGCCCGATCCCGAACGCGCGCTCGCCGCGGCCGGGCTGCCCGACGCGAACGTCGACGAGCTGCTCGAGCGGGTGATCGCGGACAGCGACGGGCTCGGCTGCTTGCTCGCCGCGGCCTGATCCGGCTGGACGCCCCAATAGACTCACCGCCCGATGGCGATGCGAACCGATTGCAGGCACTACGAGAGTCGCAGCTACGGCTCCGAGACGGTGCGCAAGTGCCGGCTCGACGCCGCGCCCGAAGCACCGTGGAACTGCCCACCCGACTGCCCATTGTTCGCCAAGCGGCTCGTCGATGTCGGCTGGACCTACGGCAGCCTCGCCCCCGGGATGGGAGCGGCGCCGCCGGAGCCGGTCGTTGCCGACGACGCCGACATCGCGGCGCTGCTCGACTCGGCCGAAGACATCGTCAACGCGGCCGGCGCCGAGCTCCTGGCCGAAATGGACGCGAAGCAACGCAAGGGCATGTTCCGCAAGAAGAAGCGCCGCTGACCGTCACGCTCGACCGAACTGCTCCTGCGCGTCGGCGAGGCTGAAGGCGGCGAGTGACTCGACGACCCCGTCGGCCGCCGAGAAGTCCAGGTGCGCGGTGAGCCGTGACGGGATCGCGAGGCAGCGCAACCCCGCGGCCTTCGCCGACGTGCAACCGTTGAGCGAGTCCTCGATCGCCAGCGTCTCGTGCGGCGCCACGCCGAGCGCCTCGACGCAGCGGGTGTACAGGTCGGGGGCAGGCTTGGGCGGGAAGCCGGCGTCGGGCCCGTCCCAGGTCGAGAGGTACCGGAAGTAGTGGGAGATGCCGTGGCGGGCCAGGTGCGGCTCGATCCACCAGCGCTCCGAACTCGATGCGATCGCCACCGGGAGGCCCGACGCCGCTGCCGCGTCGAGCCAGTCGCGCACACCGGGCAGCAACGGCAGGGTGGCGATGGTTGCTGCCTCGAGCGGCTGCTTCCACGCGCGGAGCTGCTCGTTGGACGGCGCCGGCGCGCCCGTCTTCGCCTCGATCAGCGCGTTGAAGTCGATCGCGCCGCGGGTGCCGATGCAGCGGGCGAACTCCTCGATGGTGAGATCCGCGCCGTGCTCGGCGAAGACGGTCCGCCACGCCGAGTACGCGGGCCACTCGGTATCGACGATCACCCCGTCGAAGTCGAAGATCACGGCACGCAGCATCCACCATTGTCGCAGATGGCCCACCGCGCCCGGTGCGCCGTATGGTGCGCGCATGCTCACGCCGATGGACGACTTCGCCATCCACCAGACACCGTTCCCCCTGGCTCACACCGCGACCGGTGACCCGAACCAGTACGACCGTTACTTCTTCAACGGGTATCGACGCGACGCATCGATCTTCTTCGGTGCGGCGATGGGTCACTACCCGAATCGTCAGGTGATCGACGCTTCGTTCAGCGTGGTCGTCGACGGCGTGCAGCACAACGTGTACGCGTCGGGTCGCTGCCCGCTCGACCGGAGCCGCACGTCGATCGGCCCGGTCACGATCGAGATCGTCGAACCGCTGCGGCGCAACCGTCTGCTCGTCGACGCTCCCGAACACGGCATCGTCGCCGACCTCGTCTGGGAGGCTCGGACGCCCGCGGTCGAAGAACCGCTCCAGACCCGACACCTCGACAACCTGCTCGTGCTCCAGTACACGCGGCTCGCGCAGTGGGGAACGTGGTCGGGCACGATCGACGTACATGGGACGCGCCACGACCTCGCCACCGAAGCGACGCTCGGAACGAAGGACAAGAGCTGGGGGATCCGACCGGTCGGCGCGCCGACCCCAGGCGCCCCGAACTCCGGGTGGTTCGGTGGCGGTGGGCTCTTCTGGCTGTGGGCACCGGTGCACTGGGACGACGAATGCACGCACCTCGCGATCTTCGAGCACCCCGATGGGCGGCGCTGGTTCGAGAGCGCCGTGCGCGTGCCGGTACTCGCCGCCGGCGACCCCGTGTGGGGAGCAGAGTCGGAGATCACACCCGTTCGTGGCATCGACCACGTCATCGAATGGAAGCCGGGGACCCGACGTGCGGCCGCGGCGCGCTTCACGTATCTCCACCACGGCGGGCGTGAGCCCGAGGTGCTGACCTTCGAGCCGCTGCTCGACTTCCAGATGCGGGGGATCGGCTACACCCATCCGGAGTGGGGGCATGGCCACTGGCGCGGTGAATCGGTGGTCGGAGCCGATGCCTGGCGGCTCGACGAGGTCGACCCGCTCGACCCGAGCGCGATCCACGTGCAGCAGTTGTGTCGGGTCACGGGGGCGGGCGGGCGTCAGGGCCTCGGCGTGCTCGAACAGCTCGTGTTCGGTCCGCACGAGCCGAGCGGGCTCACCGGGTTCCTCGACGGCGCGGCGGGCCGATGATGCCCGCGACGCCCGCCGGAGCCGCACAGCCCGCCAATCCGCACGCGGGGATCGCGATCACCGACGATGACGCAACGATCGCGGCGGCGCTCGCCGACGTGAGCGTGCCGACATTGCTGTTGTCGCTCGTGCACATGACGGGCGACCCGCAGTACGTGCGCGGCGCGTTGCGGCCGCAAGGTCTGTTCCTCAACGAGGTGCAGGGGTTCATGTCGCCCGATGACCAGGCCGAGGCGCGCCGAATCGCGCTCGACGTGATCTGCCGGTTCCGCGACGCCGGCTCGGTACTCCCGCCGCCGCCCGCGCCCGAGCTCATCCGCGAGATGATCAGTTGGCTCGTCTGCGAAGACGTGCCCGACGAGTACGTGCCGATGATGCTCGAGGAGATGGAGCTCGACGGCGCCGACGCGCGCAAGGTGGCGTTCGCCGCCCCGGCCGCAGCGCGCGACGACTTCCCCGTCGTCGTGATCGGTTGTGGCCAGTCCGGGTTGCTGGCAGGGATCCGACTGCGCGAAGCCGGATTGCCGTTCACGATCGTGGAGAAGAATCCCGGCGTCGGTGGAACATGGTGGGAGAACTCCTACCCGGGCTGTCGTGTGGATGTCGGCAACCACTTCTACTGCTACTCGTTCGAGCCGTCGGATCACTGGACGGAGTTCTTCGCGCAGCAGCCCGAGATCCAGGCGTACTTCGCCGAGGTGATGCGACGTCACGAGATCGAGCCCCACGTCCGTTGGAACACCGAGGTCGTGTCGGCGGTGTGGGACGACGCGTCGGCCCGGTGGGACGTCACGGTGCGCGCGGCCGATGGCACCGAGTCGGTGCTGCCCGCTCGGGCCGTCATCTCGGCGGTCGGGCAACTCAACCGACCGTCGCTCCCCGACATCGCCGGCCGCGATCGGTTCGCCGGACCATCGTTCCACTCGGCGCAGTGGGACCACTCGGTCGACCTGCACGGCAAGCGGGTCGCGATGATCGGTGCCGGTGCGAGCGGGTTCCAGATCGCGCCGGCGATCGCGGATGAGGTCGCGCACCTCACCGTGTTCCAGCGCACCGCGCAATGGATGTTCCCGAACCCCAACTACCACGAACGGGTCGGGCCGGGAGTCCAGTGGGCGTTGCGTCACCTCCCGTTCTACGGCCGTTGGTATCGCTTCTTGTTGTTCTGGCCGGGGTGCGACGGCGGACTCGCTGCCGCCCGCGTGGATCCCGCTTGGCCGCACCCCGAACGCGCGGTGAGCGAGACGAACGACATCACGCGCGAGATCTTCACCGCGTGGATCGCCGAGCAGGTGGGCGACGATCCCGAGTTGCTCGCGAAGGTCGTCCCCGACTATCCCGCGACGGGGAAGCGCACGCTCCAGGACAACGGGAGCTGGCTCCAGACGTTGCGGCGCGACGATGTCGATCTGGTGCGCGAGGGCATCGACCACATCGACGAGCGCGGGGTGGTCACGGTCTCGGGCGAGCGTCATGACGCCGACGTGATCGTCTATGCGACCGGCTTTCAGGCCAACAAGTTCTTGTGGCCGATGGAGATCCGCGGCCGCGGGGGCGTCAGGCTCGCGGAGCAGTGGGGCGACGAGCCGAGCGCGTATCTCGGGATCACGGTGCCGAACTTTCCGAACCTGTTCTGCATGTACGGGCCGGGCACGAATCTCGCCCACGGCGGCAGCCTCATCTTCCACTCGGAGTGCCAGATGCGCTACATCAGTGGCTGCCTCAAGCTGCTCGTCGAAGGTGGGCGACGGAGCCTCGAGCCGCGTCGCGAGGTGCACGACGACTACGACGCTCGCACCCAGCGCGAGCTCGAGGGGCTGGTCTGGTCGCAACCGTCGATCCGCCACTCGTGGTTCAAGAACGCGGCCGGGCGGATCCGCGTGCTCAGTCCGTGGCGGTTGGTCGACTACTGGGCCTGGACGCGGGAGCCGAACCCCGACGACTTCGTGGTCGACTGACGGCCGATCGGCACGGCGGGCCCGGCCGCTCGTGCCCGCCGGGTTCTTGTGCGCGTCGGGTCCTTGTGCGCATCGGGTCCTTGTGCGCGCCGGGCGAGCCCGCGAAGATCCGCGCCATGGAAGTCGACGCGCGCGAACTGTTCACCCGGTACCCCGGGAATCCGGTGCTGTCGGCTGCCGACCTTCCCTTCATCGTCAATGCGGTGTTCAACCCGGGCGCGGTCGAGTTCGAGGACCAGACCTTGCTCCTCGTCCGGGTCGAGGACCGCACCGGCCTCTCCGACATCATGGTTGCGACGAGCGCCGACGGCTACGACGACTGGACAGTGCACCGCGACCGCGGCCTGTTCCGCACCGGTGGGTTCGACGACTTCTGGGGGGTCGAGGACGCACGGATCACCCGCCTGGGCGACGACTACTACGTCGTGTACACGGGCTATTCGGCGAACGGGCCGCTCGTGTGCCTGGCGGTCACGCGCGATTTCGTGACGTTCGAACGGCTGGGCGTGGTGCAGCCGCCCGAGGACAAGGACGCCGCGTTGTTCCCGGCCCGCTTCGGCGGCGCGTACGCGTTGCTCCATCGGCCCGCACCAGCGACGCCGGCCGTCGGCGCGCACGTCTGGTTGTCGTGGAGCCCCGACCTGACGCACTGGGGACGCTCGCAGGTGCTGCTCCCCGCGCGGCGGGGTGGCTGGTGGGATGCCAACAAGATCGGGCTCGGTCCGCCGCCGCTCCTCACCGATCAGGGCTGGCTGCTCTGTTATCACGGTGTCCGCTCGACCGTTTCGGGCTCCATCTACCGGGTGGGGCTGGCGTTGCTCGACCGCGACGATCCGACCCGGGTGCTCGCCCGGGGCAACGAGTGGGTGTTCGGCCCGCAGGCTGCCTACGAGCGCGCGGGCGACGTGTCCGACGTGGTCTTCCCCTGCGGCTGGATCCTCGACGACGATGGCGACACGGTACGGATGTACTACGGAGCGGCCGACATGTCGGTCTGCGTCGCGACCGCGTCGTTGGCGCAGTTGCTCGAGCACCTGGCGGAGCACCCGTTGTCCGACGGCGACGACCTCGATCTCTCCTCACCCTTCGGAGGCTGACGGCTCGTCACCCCGGCCCGCGACCTTGGGACCTGCGGCACTCCCACGACCACCCGATCGCAGGCACAATGCGGGGAGCATTCGGGCCAGTGGGCCGCGAGCCGTGAGGGGGCGGGGTGCCGTGAAAGTGACGTTGTTGGGGACGTACCCGCCGACGCAGTGCGGGCTGGCGACCTTTTCGCATGCGCTGCGGCGCGCGTTCTTGGGGTCGGCGAGTTCGGTCGAGGTCGTCCGGGTCGTCGAACACGAAGACGGGTTCCGCGCGCCCGAGATCGCCGTGCAGTGGCGCCACGGTCATCCGCGCGATTCCGAACGCGTGTTGGAGGCGGTGCGTGGACGCGACGTGTTGGTCGTCCAGCACGAGTACGGGATCTTCGACGGTCCCGACGGCGTGTCGATCGTCGAGGTCGTCGAGTCGTCGCCGGTCCCCGTGATCGTCGTGTTGCACACCGTGCTCGTCGAGCCGACACCGACGCAACGCGCCATCCTCGAGGCCGTAGCAGCGGCTGCCGATGCCGTCGTCACCCAGACGTACGCAGCTCGCGATCGGCTCATCTCGCGTTACGAGGTCGACGAGCGATTCGTCCACGTGATCCCGCACGGTGCCACGGCCAACTTCGAGGCGGCGGGACGTGCCGGGAGATCGGCCGAGCGAACGACCGCTCCGGCGACGATCCTCACGTGGGGTCTGTTGGGGCCCGGTAAGGGCCTCGAGTACGCGATCGAGGCGGTCGCGATGCTCGGCGACCTCGATCCCGCGCCCCGGTATCTCGTTGCCGGCGAGACGCACCCGAAGGTGGTTGCGGCCGACGGCGAGCGGTACCGGCGACGACTCATCGAGCGAGCCGCGGAGTTGGGGGTGTCGGACCGGGTGCAGTTCGACGGCACCTACCGCGCGCTCGACGAACTGCGGGCGATCGTCCGCTCGGCCGATCTCGTGCTCCTCCCGTACGAGTCACGCGAGCAGGTCACCTCGGGGGTGCTCGTCGAGGCATTGGCGTCGGGCAAACCCGTCGTCGCGACCGCATTTCCGCACGCCCGCGAAGTGCTCGGAGGCGGTGCCGGTCTCGTCGTCGCGCACGACGATCCGATGGCGATGTCGGCGGCGCTGCGCTCGATTCTCGTCGACCCGATGCTCGCGGCGCGGATGCGGCACGAGTCGCGGCGAGTCGGGTCGCAACACGTCTGGGGCGTGGTCGGCGCTCGCTACTTCGATCTCGCGCGAACGCTCGTGCCCGCGACGCCCGGTGTCGACGACGGACTCGCGCTCACGGCGTCGTGACGCCGCCGAGCAACGAGGCGAGGTTCAGCGTGGCCGCGCCGACACAACGGTCGGCGGCGCCGTAGGTGAGGTACACGGTCCCGTCGTTGCGGAGGTGAGCGCCTTGGACGAACACGACATCGTCGACATCGCCGACGCGTTCCCACTCGAGTTCCGGGACGAGGATCGGCTCGTCGAAGATCGTTCGCACGCGGCCGTCGTTCGGATCGAGGACCGCGACCTTGGCCGTGTAACGGCCCGAGACTTCGCGCTCGTGGAAGACGAGCACCAGCCCGTGAGGTGTCTCGAACGGCGGTGCCCCCGCGCCGACGCCGAGCGCCGCGGCACTCGGCGTGATGATCACGTGATCATCGAGCACGGCGAGGTAGTCCGACCAGAAGTCCGCGTCCGACGACCACAGGGCTGCCAGCGAGTCGAAGCGGGCGATCTGCACGTCGGGGTGGATCCGGTGGATCATCGCGACCCTGCCGTCGGCGAGGTTGAAGAGCACGGCATCCTTGTTCGCGATGCCGGGCGGACCGAGCAGCGTCGCCGACGACTCGTCGAGCACGAACCGTCCGTCGTCGTAGGTCAGACGATGCGCGCCGATCCGCCACGGGTCGCCGCTCGCCGGTTCGGGCAGTCGCGTGTAGGTCATCACGAGTTGGTGCACGCCGTCGCTGTGCACCCACTGGACGCGGGGATCCTCGTACGCCATCGTCGCGCCGGTGGCGCGGATCAACACGTAGTCGAACTCGTACCGCTCGCCGTCGGGCGAACTGAACACCAAGATGTCGGAGAAGTAGTCGAGAAAGCGTGGGCCCTCGCCGTGGTTGCGGCGGTACCCCGAACGAACGGCGCGTGCGAAGAGGTGGTAGCGGTCGTCGTGGTGGAGGAGTCCGGCGTTGAACACCGGGCCGTACCCGGGGACCGAGTCGGCGGCGACGATCGGGTTCGGCGAGATCCGTTCGGCGCGCAGCAGTTGATCGGGAGTGATCGTCATGGCAGGAGCGGATCCGATCGGCCGGAACGACGAGCGGTGTCCGTCCCTGATCGGCGTCCGAACGGGGCGGGTGAAGACCCGAATGGGGATTCGGGCCGTCCGACTCAGGTGCCGGCGGCGTGAGCGTCGCCCGCGGTGAGGTGCCGCCGCCGAGGTTCGACCATCTCGTCGCGATGACGACCCCGCTCGGAACGTTCGAGCATGCCCTGGGCGCAGTTCCACGACCCGAGCACGGATTCTGTGTCGACGATGTGGCGCGGGTGCTGTTGGTGTGCGCTCGCGAGCCCGAGCCGAGGACCGAGGTTCGGGCGCTGATCTCGGTTGCGCTCGACTTCCTCGAGGCATCGCGCGATCCGAGCGGCGCGTGCACGAATCGGCGCGATGTGGCCGGCCGTTGGCACGGGTCGCCGTCGACCGACGACTGCTGGGGGCGCAGCGTCTGGGGATATGGCACCGCTGCTGCCCGCCTCGACGATCCGCGCTCGCGGGCCCGTGGGTTCGCGGGCTTCGTCGTGGCCGCGCGGCAGCGATCGCGGTGGATTCGGGCGACGGCCTACGCGGCGTTGGGTGCCGCCGAGGTGCTCGACGGGGATCCCGACTGCCTCCCGGCCCGGGACCTCCTGATCGATGCGGCCCGGCGGTGGCAGCCCGCGACCGACTCCGACGCGGCGTGGCCGTGGCCCGAGCCGCGCCTCACCTACGCGAACGCGACGATCATCGAGGCGATGCTGGCGACGGGGTCGGCCCTCGGGATCGACCCGCTCGTCGCACGTGGTCTCGCGCTGCTCGGCTGGTTGCTCGATCGCGAGACGGTCGACGGTCACCTGTCGCCGACCCCGGTGGGCGGCGCAGGCCGCGACGATCACGGACCGCGCTTCGACCAACAGCCGATCGAGGTCGCGGCGATGGCCGACGCCTGTGTGCGCGCCGCCCGGGTCGACCGCGCCGGTCGGGAGCGCTGGCGCTCCGGTCTCGAGGCGGCGATCGGCTGGTTCGTCGGCGACAACGATCGCGCCGCGGTGATGTGGGATCCGCACACGGGCGGCGGGTACGACGGCCTGACGGTCGACGGGCCCAACCGCAACCAAGGCGCCGAATCGACGCTCGCGTTCGTCGCCACGATGCAGCACGCCCGGGACCTGGCGGCCGAACAAAATTGAAACGCGTTACAAAAATGGCCGGTGGGCCCGAACCGGCAGGGCCGTTCGGCCCTCACCGCCCGGCGTCGCGTGCGAGACGCTTCGTCGCGTCACGGCGGAGGTGCCGGCCGAGGTAGCGAAACGGGAGCGAGGCAGGCGACATGGAGTTCGGGATCTTCTTGCAGGGGTACCTGCCCGGGAGTCGTGCGCACGACACCGAGGCCGAGCACACCGCGATGGTGCGCGAGATGGAGATCGTGCGGGCCGCGGATCGCAGCGGCTGGAAGTACGCCTGGCTCACCGAGCACCACGGGCTCACCGAGTACTCGCACATGGCGGCCAACGAGGTCCACGCGGGGTACCTGGCGGCCTGCACCGAGCGGATCCACATCGGCTCGGGCATCTTCAACATCTCGCCGCGAGCGAACCACCCCGTGAAGGTCGCCGAGAAGGTCGCGACGCTCGATCATCTCACGAACCGTCGCTTCGAGTTCGGCACGGGCCGCGGCGCCGGGAGCCACGAGGTCGCGACGTTCAACATCGCCGACAAGGAGTCGACCCGCGCCGAGTACGACGAGGTGATCCGCGAGCTCGACCGGATGTGGGAGCAGAAGGACTACACCTTCGCCGGCGAGCACTTCGCGATGGATGTCCCGCACAACGTGTTGCCGAAGCCGTACGGACCGGGGCACCCGCCGTTCTGGCTCGCCGTCGGCAGCCCGCCGACCTGGCGCAAGGCCGGCCAGCTCGGCCAGGGCGCGCTCGGGTTCACGTTCTCGTCGATCCACGATCTCGAGCCGCGCATCGCCGACTACAAGGAAGGGATCGCGGAATGCACCGATCCGGTCGGCCAGTTCGTGAACGACAACGCGATGGTCACGAGTTCCATCCACTGCTTCACCGACCGTGAACGCGCTCGCGAGCAGGCGACGCGGTTCGACGCGAACTACCTCGTGACGATGGTCGGCCTCTACCACGACACGATGCCGCGACCGGGCGTGCCGACCTGGCCCGCCACTCCGCCGGCGGTGACGGCCGACCACGTCGACGAGTTGATCTCCGGTGGGTACCTCCTCTGCGGCGAGCCCGAAGAGATCTGCGCGCAGCTGAAGGCCTACGAGCGCATCGGGGTCGACCAGATCTGCGTCGGCGTCCCGATGAACGGGAGTTACGACGAGGCGATCGAGATGATCGAGACCGTCGGGCGCGAGGTCATCCCCGAGTTCGACACCGACCCCCAGCACTCCACCGATCGCGCCCGCGCGACCGCGAAGCCGAAGTTCCCCACGTTCAACTCGCCGCCGGCCGAGATCGAGACCATCTGGACCCGCCGGGAGGGCTAGTATCGAACGTATGTTCGATACCGTGAATGTCCTGCCGGATCTGTCCGCTCTGCCCGACCTGCCCGACCTGCCCGACCTGCCCGACCACAATGCCGTTGCCGACCTGGGCGTGGTTCCCACGGAGCGGCTCGAGGCGGAGGCGTGCTCGCTCGCGTCGACGCGCCGCGGCGAAGTGCCGGTTCCTGCTGCTCCTCGCCGAACTCGATCGTCGTGAGGTCTGGCGCTCCTGGGGTTGCCGGGGGATGGCGCACTGGCTCTCGTGGAAGTGCGCGATCTCGCGTTCGACGGCCCGCGAGCAACTCGGCGTGGCCAAGCGGATCAGCGTCCTCCCCGCCATCACCGCGGAGTTCGGCGCCGGGCGACTGTCGTATTCCAAGGTGCGGGCACTCGTGCGTGTCGCAACGCCCGACACCGAAGCGGAGTTGGTCGAACTCGCGAGGCGACCGCGGAACAGCTCGAGCGCCTGCTGAGCGCATTCGCGCTGGTGGTCGAAGGCGCGTCCGCGGACGCGCAGCATCTCGCCCATCAACGCCGCGGGCTCCGCTGCCGCGCGACGCGGCGCGCAACGTTCGTCGTGACCGCGGAGATGACCGAGCACGACTACAAGGTCTTCATGACCCGTCTCGGCGAGTTGGAGGCCGACGTGCCGCCCGACACGGTGATCGACGCGAACGACCCGGCCGCGGCGCGCCGGCTCGACGCCCTCGTCCGGATGGCCGAAGGTCCCGAGCCCGCGCAGTTGAACCTGTATACCCCTCTCGACCTCGCCGACGTGTTCGACGCACCCGCGCCCGAGCCGAAAAGCGCGTCCGCGGACGCGCTTTTCGCGCGCGAACGTGCGGCGAAACGCCGACGCACCGCGGCGTATCTCCGGACGATCGGTGCCGAAGCTCGGATCGCGCTCGACATCGACCATCACGGCGTGTCGATCGATCTCGGGCGGAGCCGCAGGCATCCGAGTCGACGGCTCCGACGGGCGGTGTTGCGCCGCGATCGGTACCGCTGTCGTTGGGCGGCATGCGACCACAAGGCCGAACACGTCCACCACATCGTCGCCTGGATCGACGGTGGGCCAACCGATCTCGTCAACCTCGTGGGCCTCTGTCGGTATCACCATCGGCTCGTGCACCACGGCGGTTGGCGCATCGTCGGCGATCCGACGAACGTGGGCGAACTGGCCTTCACCGATGGCGCTCGTGTCGTCAGCGAACGTCCCGATCCGCCCCGCGACGCTGCTCCCGCCGGCCTGCGCGGGTTCCCGACGGCCGACCTCCAGACCACGATCTACGACCCGCTCCACCTCGACATCGCGTTGACCGCGCTCGTCGGCCTGCTCGGCGGGCGGGCGACGAGCGCGGCGGCCGCGGAAACGCGACCTCACCAGTCGGTCGGGCGGTAGTCCTTCAAGAATCTGCCCCACTCGTGGGTCCCGGTGTTGAAGCCCGTGATGATGGGGTCGACGATGCGCGCCGCACCGTCGACGATGTCGAGCGGCGGGTGGAAGTGTTGCTCGCTCGTCTTGCGGCGTGCGATGTGCACGGGATCCTCGTCGCTCACCCAGCCGGTGTCGACGCTGTTCATGTGGATGCCGTCGGCGTGGTAGTCGGCCGCCGACGTGCGGGTCATCATGTTGAGCGCGGCCTTCGCCATGTTGGTGTGCGGATGGCGCGTCGTCTTCAGACGTCGATAGAACTGCCCCTCCACGGCGGAGACGTTCACCACGTGCTTGTCGCGCTCGGGGGTGC
Source organism: Actinomycetota bacterium (assembly GCA_005779345.1). Lineage (GTDB taxonomy): Bacteria > Actinomycetota > Acidimicrobiia > IMCC26256 > PALSA-610 > SXJQ01. Next base: position 11,900 of record SXJQ01000075.1, on the reverse strand, counting down.
GGAGCAGCAACGCCTTGAGCCGCGCGTTCAAGAGGAACGGCGCGGTCACGTTCACGAGTTGGGTCTCGAGCAACTCCACCGACGACACCTCCGCCAGCGTGAGCCGCCACGAGTTCTGTTCGCGGAGGTCGACCTGCTGGAGGTCGGCGTCGAGATGCCCCGACGGGAACAGGGCGGGCTGATCTCGGCGGTCGTCGGGCAGCAGCGCGCGCTGCGACAACTCGGCGACGGCGGGCGCTGCCGGGTCGAGCACGTCGGCGCGGCGCAGGCCGGCGTAGCCGCCGAGCAACTGGCGGGTCTCGCGGGGCATCTCGTGGAGCGACGACGACTCGAGCTCCATCATGTGGCGATAGAACGCGGGCGGCCGTCGCACCGTCTGGCAGGCGTTGTTCACGATGAAGTCGAGCCGGTCGTGCGTCGCGATGATGTGGCCGCAGAACGCCTCGACGCTGGGGGTGTGGCGGAGATCGAGTCCGAAGATCTCCAGGCGATCTGCCCACGCGTCGAAGTCGTGTTCACGCGCGTACCGGAGCGCGGAGTCGTGCGGGAACCGCGTCGTCACGATGAGGTGCGCGCCCGCGCGCAGCAACTTGATCCCGGCCTGGTAGCCGATCTTGACGCGCCCGCCGGTGAGTAGCGCGACGCGCCCGCGCAGATCGGCCGTCTCGCTGCGCTTGGCGAAGTTGAAGTCGCCGCACTCGGGGCAGAGTTGGTCGTAGAACGTGTGCAGGTCCGAGAACTTCCGTTTGCAGACGTAGCAGTGCTGGAGTTCCAGCGACGAGCGGCCTTCGTCGACAGGGATATCGACGGGAGGGAGAACGGGCCGTGGGAAGGCATCGGGCGTCGTGTAAACGGGCTTGCCGCGCAGCGTGCGGATGCCGGTACCAGCCAGCGACACCTGATCGACCGCCACGCGCTCCGCCTTACGCCGCCGACGTTCGGCCTTGATCTGGCGACGTCGCTCCGCGACATCGGGGGCGAAGACGTCGCCGGCCGCGTTGAGCAAGCGCGTGCGTTCCTCGAGTGGGAGTGCCGACATCAGCGACCGATCGGCGATGATCTCTTCGAGGAGTTCGGTGGCCTCGCGGACCCGGTCGCAGAGTTCATCGGGCACGGCCGCCGACTCTAACGTCACCCTGCGGAAGCGACGAAGCCAACGAGGGTTGCTGCCCGAGCAGCGCCGCCGACTGCGTCTGCGGAACGAGGGGGCCTGGATGGGTGCAACGCCGGGCGGCTCGCCGTGAGCGCGAACCAACAGCAATCCGATGCCTGGAACGGCGCCGAGTCGGTGCACTACATCGACCACGCCGACCGATACGACCGTCAGCTCGCGCCCTTCGCCGAGGCGCTGTTCGCACGCGTTCGTCTCCAGCCGCACGACGTGGTGCTCGACATCGGCTGCGGTTGTGGCGTGACGACGCTCGCCGCGGCCGGCGCCGCCCGGTCGGCGCTCGGCGTCGACATCTCCGGACCGCTGCTGGAGATCGCCACCGCAAGGGCGCGCGCGGCTCGCGTTCGTCTGTTGGCAGGGGCTCGAGGCCAACGAGTGGGTCCGCGTCGTCGGCAGCGCGGTCGCGGAGCACGTCGAGCTCCCGACACTCGGCGGACGAGCCGGCGGACCCGGGATGTTCGCGTTCAAGAATCCGGACGAGACGGCGGCGCTGCTCGACGCGGCAGGATTCACGCAGGTCGAGATCGAACCGATCGCACCGACGATCCTCCTCGGCGGAGGTGGGAGCCTCGACGAATCCATCGAGTTCTTGCTCGGGACCGGCATCGCTCGCGGCCTCCTCGGCCGACTCGACGACGACGCCCGCGCCACGGCGGTGGAGACCGTCGGTGCCGCGCTCGCCGACGGGTACGAAGCAGGCGTCGGAGTCAGACTCGGGACCGGCGCGTGGTTGGTCTCCGCGAAGGAGCGTGGATGACGTTCGTGGCCGAGGCGGTGTTCGAGCGCGGCCATACCTACCTCACCGATGCGCGCGACGCTGTCGCCGATGCACCGCGTCGCGCTCGCGTCGCCGTCGGGCCGCCGCTAGGGTCGGCCTTCGCCGAACCGGGAGGCAACCCGCGCGGCAACGCTCCGCATGTCAGGATCCGCACATCGGAGTCGTGCGACCAAGGGGCGACGAGGGTCGCGGCGGGATGGGAGCGAGCAATGGGTGAGAGTGACGGCCAAGCATCGGGGCGAACCGTGATCGGCGGCAGGCACGGCAGTCCGACGGTCACCGTGGCGCTGCCGTTCGCGAAGATCACGAATGTTGATGCCGAGTTGCGTGATGCAGTCGCCGAGCTCGCAACGCTCGTCGCACGTCTCGCCGACGCAGCCGCGGCCGGTTCGACGGATGAGATCCGACTCGTGCGCGAGGCAGCCGGAGAACTCGCCGCTCGGCTGGCACCGCCAGGCGGATGACGGAACAGACGACCGAAGAGGTGTGCCGCGGGTCGAGCGCGCCCGGGTGACATGAATCGCGACCACGTGGCTCGCTTCCGGGCGCGTGCCGGACCCATCTCATGGGAGGCCGCCGAACTCGCGCGCTGCACGATCGAGCCCGAACTCGCTCGAATGCTCCACGTCGCGGCGCTCCTCGAGGAGGACACCGCGATCACCGTGGCGCACGCGCACGCGTTCGGCTTGGGCAGGTCGGCGGATCTCGCCGCGTTCCTGCCCACCTGGGACCGCGAGGAGGCCGAACACGGTCGGGCGCTGCGAGCCCTGCTGGCGCACCAGGAGTACGTCGCGCCCGAGCCCGCACGGCGATCGATCGCGCTCCGTCGGCGCGCCCTCGCCCGCGTCCCGATCCGGCCGCTCGTCCGGCGACCCGAGACATCGTTCCTCTTCTGCGTCCTGGGAGCGGCCGCCGAGTACGTCGCGACGGTCATCTACGCGCAACTCGCGGCGCAGACGCGTTCACCTCGCGTCGAGCGCCTCGTGCGGTCGATCGCTCGTCAGGAGGCGCGCCACTTCGCGTTCTTCCTCGATGCCGCGAGGATCCGCGGCGACCGCCTCACCGACCTGCAGGGCCGCGCCGCCCGCCGTGTGCTCCGGTCGCTGTGGGAACCGATCGGACTCCCGACCCTCGGACGCTCGACCTGGCACGCCACCTTCGCCCCATGGCTCGACGACGAACACTTCCGCGGGCGGGTCGCGAGGATGGATCGCATCGTCGACTCGATCCCCCATCTCGCCGAGGCTCGACTCATGGCGACGTTCCTCGACGATCTGCCGGCTCTGTCTCGCCCTGGTCGAGGCGGAACGGCGGGTACTCGTCGGTCATCAGCGCCGCGTACACGATCACTCGGAATACCCAGCGGTTGAGTCCGACGACGAGATCGGCGATGCCGCGCGGGTAGCGGCCGACGAAGAGGAGCGTGATGACGGCAGCGAGGACCAGCACCCCGATGAGCCCCGGCGTTGCCGAGTCGTCGCGGGCCCCTGCGACGCCGCCCGTGAGGATCGCGACGACGATGTACTGCGGGATCGCGAGCAGCCACCACTTCACGAGTACCAGTCCGCGCGACAGGTGTTGTGGGTACCCGAGTTCGAGCCGCGCGGGGTAGTCGGGAACGTCGGCGAGCTTGAAGGGCGGGTACCGATCGGTGCCGGCCGCGCCCCAGGAGTAGAACGCGACGCGCCACGTCCAGCGCAGCACGCCGGCATTGAAGTCGAACAGCGCCCGTGGATACCGGCCCGTGAAGAGGATCGCGAACCCCGCGACGAACGTGACGACGGAGAACGCGAGCCACAACACGGCGAGCGCGAGGAGGTGGGGGATGAGCAAGACGACCTTCACGATCCACAGCCATCGACTCAGCTGCGGGTCGAAGCGGCCGGTGACCCGTACCGGTTGCGCTCCGGTGATCGTGGGAGTGGGCACGCGGCGACCGAGGCCGGCCACGCCGACGACGAGCAATACCGTGCCGATGATCGCGAGGAGCACGAACCCGCCGAGCAGTCCGAGCCCAACCGGTACCACCCAGTCCGATTTCACGCCGACCGAGGCGTCGGCACCGACGCCGCGCGAACCGTCGGCGTTCATGACGACGACGGCCCAGCGTCCTGATTCGAGATCCCACTCGAGTTGTTGCACGCCAGGGCCCTGTGCGGACGCTGCCCAGAACTCCTGGCTTCCGGGGGATGCGGACGGCGCGCCTCCGGGCAGCGACCGGTAGGTGACGCGGAACGGGCGCAGGTCGATGTCGTCGATCTCGGCGTGGGCAACGCTCGTGAGATAGCGGTCGACGTCGCGCTCGGGTCCGATCCCGACGAACACGGGCGTGTCGCTCGGGCTCGAGACGCGGAGCCGCACGGTTGCGATGTCGCCGAGGTCGAAACGGCTCTCGTCGCGATCGGGCCGGAACCCGAGGTCGAGGTTCTCGGACGTGATCGCGTAGCTCAGGGTCTCGAAATGTTCCGCGCGCGTGGCGAAGAAGCCCTCCGAGTCGCGCTCCGTCGCGTACGCCCACGTGAGCACACCGCCGACCGCGCCGAGCCCGAGCGCGACCACCATGAGGAGCGCGCCCGCCACGGTCAGGACGATGCGCCCGACGGGCGGTCCCTCATGCGGAAGCGGGCGTTCGGCCGATGTGATCTGGCCCACGGTCGAGAGCCTCGCAGCCCCGCGCCGCGTGCTCAAGAGTCGTTGGTCATTCGGGCGTGGAGGCGCCCGGCGCGGGGCAGGGGCACGGGCAGGCAGCCTGACGCTCGCGTGCACGCCTGGGTGGGGTGCGAGCGGAGGGGGTCGAACCCTCACGTCCGAAGACACCGGGCCCTAAACCCGGCGCGTCTGCCAGTTCCGCCACGCTCGCGTGGCGCTCAGTCTCGCGCCTTTCGGGCGCGATCGGTGCTCTCGGGTCGGCCGGCGCGCTCTGCGCCGTTCGTGGTCGTCCCCCACGCAGCGTGGGTGTCGTTGCCCGGTGCGACACTGACGACATGACGGGCGGAGTTGCCTTGAGCGAGGTGCGCGGCGTGCGCGAATTGCTGCACACGCTCGTGCGCGACTTCGACGCCCGGGTGTGCGACGGTGACCTTGCCAAGCGGTTCGTCGATGAGTTCTCCCGCGTGCGCCGCCTGGCTGAGGCCGGCATCACGCTCGCGCTCTCACAAGTGGACGGAACCGGCGCCTGGGCCCACGGCGGCGAGGGTGCGCGCAGCACGGCCGAGTGGTTCGCCAAGCACGCGGGGCTCCCGCTCGGCGAGGCGATCCGCGCGACCGACACGGCCACCAAGGTCGCCGCGTTGCCCGCGACCGAGGCTGCTCTGCGTTCGGGTCGCCTGTCGGCGCAGCAGACGCACCAGATCGCGGACGCCGCGGCCGAAGACCCCGCCGCCGAGGCCGAGCTCGTCGACCTCGCGGCACACGCATCGTTCGGTCAGCTGCGCGACCAGGCGCGGCGCCGCAAGGCAGCCGCACAGGGCGACGCCGACCGCGCGGCTCGCCAGCGGCAGCTGCGCGGTGCCCGGCACTGGACCGACGACGATGGGATGCGCAACCACGGCATCAAGCTCACGCCCGACCAGGCCGCCAAGTTCGAGCCGGTGTGGGATCGGTTCACGAACGACGAGTTCACCAAGGCCCGTCAGGAGGGACGGCGCGAGTCCAACGAGGCGTACGCGGCCGACGCGCTCGTGGCGATGGCCCAGGCGATCCTCGGTGATGGCCACCTGCGCGGCGGCTCGCCCGCACACGGACTGATCCTCGTCGACGCGACAGCGTTGCGGCGTGGCCACACGAATGCGGGGGAGACCTGCGAGGTCGCCGGCATCGGCCCCATCGATGTCGCCGCGGCGAAGGAGTTGCTCGGCGACGCGATCGTCGACATCCTCGTGAAAGACGGTGTCGACGTCCGCACGGTCGCACACGCGGGAAGGTCGGCGAATCGTCGCCAGAAGGCCGCGCTCTTGGCCGAGTGGGAGTGCGAGATCCGCGGCTGTGGGGTGCAACGCGGTCTCGAGGTCGACCACATCGACCCCTGGGCCGACACGCACTGCACCGCGATCGACTCGCTCGGCCCGAAATGCCGTTGGCACCACCACCTGAAGACGGCAAAGGGCTGGCGCGACGGCCCGCGGGGCGACGATGGCAAACGCGACCTCGTCCCGCCCGGCCGCGGGCCCTGACCCCCGATGGCGCGCGCCACCTCGCCCGCGCCTCGGGCGGTGCCCGCGCCCGGTCGAACGCCCCGCGGGTCAAGTTCGAGCCGGTCGATTCCGATCCTGCTGCATGGCCCGCCGACGTCTCCTCGCGTTCGTGCTCGCGGCGGCGCTCGGCGCGGCCGGGGTCGCGACGACCACGCCCGAGGCCTCGGCCTACCCGGGGGCGCCGTGGTTCCGTCCGAGCCGCACCTACGCGGCGAACTTCCCCGACCCCGCGGTGATCGAGGTCGACGGCACGTACTACGCCTACGCGACGACGACGGGCGGCGCGTATCTCCCGGTGCTGCGCTACCGCGGGTCGCCCGCCAACAACTTCGCCGACGGGAGTTGGATCGCGCGCGAGGCCTACACGCCACCGGCCGCACCCGCGGGATACCCGTGCGGTACGTCGACCGACTCCTACTTCAACGATGCGCTTCCGTACCCGGCACGCTGGGGCATCGTTCGGCCGGGCGCGTCGTGCGCGCAGGGTCGGCTGGTGAAAGACGTGATGGCGCCGGGCGTCGCCAAGATCGGCAGCCGCTTCGTGCTGTTCTACGCGATCCGTGTCGCGCCGACGCACGCGGGAATCAACCGGTACTGCATCTCGGTCGCCGTGTCGTCGTCGCCGATCGGACCGTTCGCCGACCGCTCGTCGCGGCCGCTCGTGTGTGATCGCGATCCGGGTGGTTCGATCGACCCGTTCCCGTTCGTCGACAGCAACGGTGTTGTCTCCTTGCTCTGGAAGAGCGAAGGGGTGCCGACCGGCGTTGCCGGGATGGCACCGGCACCGACGCGGATCTTCATCCGGCGGCTCACGCCGACCGGCATCGCGTTCGCCGAGGGTTCGACGACCAAGACCTTGCTCGTCGGCCCGCAACAGCCCGGCACGTGGGAAGGGCTCGTGATCGAGAACCCGTCGATGGTCCGGTACGACGGCGCGTACTACCTCTTCTACTCGGCCAACGAGTGGCGATCGAGCGCCTACGCGGTCGGGGTCGCCCGCTGCACGACCGCGCGCGGTCCGTGCCGGAAGCACACCGGCAACCCCGTGCTACGCAGCCGCGGGACCCACCTCGGCCCGGGCGCCCCGGCCCCGATCGTGGTCGCGGGCCGGATCGTGCTCGGTCATCACTGGTGGAACGCTCCCTACACCGACTACCCGGCGTTCCCCGCGTGCATGTCGCAGGTCCCCGACTGCGAACATCGCGGTCAGCGGCGTCTCGGGTTCGTCGCCGTCGGCGACGCGGCGCTGCCCTGAGGTTCGCGTTCAGGCGTCAACGGCGATGCGGTCGCGCAGGTCCTCGAAGTCGGCGAGCACGAGCCCCATGGGGTGGGTGAGATCGACGCGGGAGGGCAGCGACGAGTCGAACTCCTCGAGTTGGCGGCGCAACTCGACCGCGGCGTCCACGTCGGGGGCGAAGAACGCGACCTTGTCGTCGAGCGGTGTGATCCGGTCCTCCTGGAGGTCCCACAACCCGACCAGGATCCAGCCCTCGGGCACCAGACCGAAGTACTGCTTCGGGTGGACGACCAGCACCTCGACCTTGCGACGCGTCAGCAACTCGCCGATCAAGTCGCGTGTCAAGCGGTCGTCGCGCATCGCGTCGAGCACCTCGCGAGTGCCGAGTCCTGCGAGGTCGACGATCGGACCGTCGTGCAGGTACGACGGCCAGCCGAGATCGTTGACCGCGACCGCTCGACCGTCGTAGTAGCGATCGAAGAACTCGCCGACCTGCACCTGTTGGCGGTAGGTGTTGCTCGCGCCGCGCGGCGTGTGCATGGCGAACGTCCAACGGTCGCCGGCCATCACCACGAGGATGACTGTGAGCGAGACGAGCAGCGCCGACCTGCCGGCAACCGGGACGACCTCGAGGCCGATGACGAGCACGAGGTAGACGCCCGAGACGATCAGATACTCCTGGTAGCGGTCCCACCAGCCGACGTCGGCGAACAGTAGATGGGCGACCACCGTCGCGGTCCACGCGATTGCGAACCCTCGGTGGCGCGCGCCTGCCCGACCGGCTGCGAACGCCAGGTAGACGATCGCTGCCGCGAGCAACACCGCGAGGAGGGGGTCGGTGGCCAGGTTCTCGAACAGCACCGATGGTGTCGGCAAGAAGCCCGGGTCTTCGTCGGCCGCGGTCTTGAGCACGATCGAGTTCGGGAGGAGTCCTTGGCCGAACGCGAGGTTCACGAGCCCGATGGCGATCGCGGGCACCGCCGACGCCGCGAGGACGACGAACGCCGGCCGCGCTCGGTCACGCCCCGCACGCGTTCGGTCTGCGAGTGCGAACGCGAGCGCACAGCCGGCGGCGACGAAGACGGTTTCGAGGCGGAGCCCCGTCGCGATCGCGAGGAGGCCCGCGAGCCCGAGCAGCGCACGCGGGTTTCGGTCGTCACCGAGCAGGCGATCCAGCGCGATGAAGGCCGACAACACGACGAAGGCATGCCAGAGGTGCTCCATCCCGACGAACACCAGGGTCGGGAGGAACAGCCCGAGCGGTAGCACCAGGAGGAACGCGATCGAAACGAACGACCGGTGCCACCTCCATCCCGTGGATTCGGTGAACGCGGTCGTCGTCGTGCGGAGGATGAGCACGGCGGCGACGACGTTGAGGACGAACGGAAGCGCTTCGGCGGCACTTCCGAGCATCCCGGCGAACGGCGACAGGACGAGCGTCCACAACGGTGCCGAAGAAGCCGACTCGTAGGTGCCGGGGGCGACCCCCCACGTGCCGTTACGCCAGAGGTTCTCGGCCATCGAGAGGTGGATCGCCGGATCGTCGATCGTGTACACGAACCGACCGTCGGTGAAGGCGAGCACCCGAACCGTGAGGAACGCGACCGTCGCGAGGAACGCACCCGTGGTGAGGCGGACGGGCCAGCGCGCGGCCGCCGCGCGCACGCTGCCGCCCGGGGGGTCGATCGGCGTGTTCTCCTCGTCGCCCACCAAGTGGACGATACGCCGTGCGCGACTACCCTGCTGCCGTTCGTTCGGAGCCAGGAGGCAGCCGTGGCCAAGCAAGTCCCGATCGTCGACTATCTCGTCATCGACGATGGTCCGCCGCATCTCGTCGCGTGGGAAGCGGTCGACTCCGGTGCGCTCTACTTCGATCGCCGCAACGCCGACGCCTTGGGCGGCGGCACGGAGTTCAAGCGCCGCACGCTCGGAACCGACGGCGTCGTGCGCAGCTTCACGATCGTGCAGCGCGGCGTCCCGGGGGTGCCGGTCCCGTACGTGTCGGCGCTCGTCGACCTCGACGGCGGCGGTTGCGTGAAGGGCAACATCGTGAGCTGCCCACCCGACCCCGACCACGTCGCGCTCGGCATGCCCGTCCGGATGACGACGTTCGTCGCCGGCACCGACGACGACGGCACCGAAGCCGTCGCGTTCGCCTTCGAGCCCACGAACCGAGAGGACTGAGAACGATGAGCGGTGACAACGTCTGGATCCTCGGGACCCACATGACCAAGTTCGGCCGGCACGGCGACGTCGACCTGATCGACCTCGCGTCGCAGTCGGCAATGGGCGCGCTGCGCGACGGTGGGGTGACCATCCACGACATGGAGGTGCTCGGCGCCGGCTCGCTGTTCAATGCGATGGCCGGGGTCGGCCAGCAGTTGCAGAAGCAGATCGGTCAGACGGGCATCCCCGTCTACAACGTCGCCAACGCGTGCGCGACCGGCGCGACGGCGTTGCGTACCGTCTACCTCACGATCAAGGCCGGCGAGGCCGACATGGGTCTCGCCGTCGGTGTCGAGCAGATGGGCAAGGGCGGCCTCCTCGGCGCCGGCGGGCTGGGCGACCGTGCCCGCAAGGAGTACAAGCCGTCGGGTCGGTACGGCTCGGTGATGCAGGTCGAGGGCCTGCTCGGTACCGGGCTGATGCCGGGCGTGTTCGCGCAGGCGGGCATGGAGTACGCGTACGAGCACGGCGGTGTCGGCTTCGAGCAGTTCGCGAAGGTCGCCGAGAAGAACCACGCGCACAGCACGCTCAACCCGCTCGCGCACTACCAGAAGCAGTTCACGCTCGACGAGATCATGACCGCCGACATGATGAGCTACCCGAACACGCTGCTCATGTGCTGCCCCAACACCGACGGTTCGGCCGCGGTGGTACTCGTGAGCGAAGAGAAGTTGCGCACGCTCAGCAAGGAGCAGCAGGCGCGCGCGGTCAAGGTCAGCGCGTCGGTCCTCACGACCGACCCGTGGACGGAGCGCGCGCAGGTCCAGCCCGACGTCAACACGCTGACGCGCAACGCCGCGCAGAAGGCGTACGACATCGCCGGCGTCGACCCCAAGGACCTCGACCTCGTCGAACTCCACGACTGCTTCGCGACCGCGGAATTGGTGCACTACGACAACTTGATGCTGTGCGAACCCGGCGGTGCGGGGGAGTGGATCGACAAGCGCGGCCCGTGGCGCGACGGCGAGATCCCCGTGAACGTGTCGGGTGGCCTGATCAGCAAGGGGCACCCGATCGGAGCGACCGGGCTGGCCAACATCTACGAGGTGGCGACCCACCTGCGCGGCGAGGCGGGCGACCGTCAGATCGAGGGCGCGAAGGTCGGCCTCACCCACGTCATCGGGCTCGGCTCCGCGTGCGGCGTGCACATCCTCGAAAAGGCCGCCGTCTGACCACCTGACTCCAGGCGGTCGCCCCTCGGGTCAGAGCGCGGCGTCGATGGCGGCGACGAGTTCGTCGACTTCGGGGGTCACCATCGGCGAGAAGCGCGCCGCGACCGAACCGTCGCGCGCGATCAGGAACTTCTCGAAGTTCCAACGGATCTCACCGGTGTGGCCCTCGGCGTCGACGGCCTGCGTCAGCTCCGCGTACAAGGGGTGCTGCCCCTCGCCGTTGACCTCGATCTTCTCGGTGAGCGGGAACGTCACCCCGTAGTTCACCGAGCAGAACTCGGCGATCTCGTCGGCGCTCCCCGGCTCCTGCTCGAGGAACTGATTGCACGGGATTCCGACGACGCTGAATCCCTGCGCCGCGTACTTGTCGTGGAGCGCCTGCAGGCCCTCGTACTGCGGGGTCAGCCCGCACTTGGACGCCACATTGACCGCGAGCACGACCTTGCCGGTCAGCGCCTGGAGCACGCCGGGCTTGCCGTTGAGCGAATTGATCTCGGCGTCGAAGAACGACATGACGGTGCTCCCTGGGTGAGGCGACTGGTGCCGCGCAGTCTGGCGCGCGAACCGATCGGGGTCCAGCCGCCGGCGGCGATGTCTAGAGTGCGCGCCATGTCGGACACGATCGAAGACTTCCGGATCGAGGTGCCCCAGGCGGTCCTCGACGACCTACGGGCGCGCCTCGAAGCCGCGCACTGGCCCGACGAACTCGCCGATCAGGGCTGGACATACGGCACCTCGCGCGCCTACCTCCGCGACCTCTGTGCCTCGTGGCAGACCTTCGACTGGCGCGCCCAGGAGGCGCGGCTCAACCGTTGGTCGAACCGTCGTACGACGATCGACGGCCAGCCGATCCACTTCATCCATGCTCCGTCGCCCGAGCGCGACGCGCTCCCGTTGATCGTCACGCACGGCTGGCCCGGGAGCGTGAGCGAGTTCCTCGACGTGATCGATCCGTTGCGCGACCCGCGCGCCCATGGCGGCAATCCGGCCGACGCGTTCCACGTCGTCGTCCCGTCGATCCCCGGGTACGGATGGTCGGGTCCGACCCTCGAGCCGGGCTGGGATGTCCGCCGTGTCGCGGAGGCATGGAAGGTGCTGATGGCTCGGCTCGGGTACGACCGCT
>SXJQ01000074.1 GCA_005779345.1 Actinomycetota bacterium | reverse complement strand
TCGCCGCGCCCGTCGGCACTCGCGCGTTCGGTGTCGGCGTAGAGCACCGTGCAGGCACCGCAACTGCTCGTGTCGCAACCGACCTTGGTGCCGGTGAGACCGCAGGCCTCGCGGAGGAACTGGACGAGCAACGTGCGCGGCTCGACGTCGTGCTCCTGGAGGGATCCGTTGACCGTGATCGAGATCTTCATGCGGGCGGGAACCTAGCGGATCGCGCGCCCCGGGCGGCGGCCCGCGGGGCACGGCGTCGGCTCAGGACAGCTCGGCGATCACCTCGGCGATCGACCGAGCCTTGGGCCACGTCGCCCCGATGAGCTTGACCACGCGGTGACGGATCACGCCGTCGCGGTCGACGACGAAGATCGCGCGCCGGTAGCCGAACGGCGGGCCGACCACGTCGTAGGCGCGGCCGACGGTCTTGTCGGTGTCGGCGAGCAGCGGGAACTGGAATCCCTCCTTGTCGATCCACCGCTCGTGGCTGTCGACGTCCTGGGGGGAGATGCCGAGCACGACCGTGCCCGAGGGCGCGAGCACCGCGTAGTCGTCGCGGTAGCCGCGCAACTGCTTCGTTCAGCCAGGCGTGAAGTCGCCGGGATAGAAGGCGAGCACCACGTTCTGGCCGCGGAAGCTCGCGAGGTCGTAGTCGGCGCGGACCGATCCCTGCACGCCCGGGAGCACGAACCGGGGAGCCGGATCGCCGATGTCTGCAGTCATGACGGCGAGCCTACGCGGTCGGTCACACGGCTCGATCGGTCGCGGGTGGATCCGTCACGTGCCGGGATATTCGTCGTTCGCCGCCGGCGGTCGGCCGGTGTCGAGCGCGGTCATTTCGCCGCCGGTCACGTCGACGGACCAGAGGCCGAACTGCAACGGCGCACGGTCCCGGCCGTACACGTGCCGGTGGAAGTAGATCGTGGTGCCGTCGCCCGACCACGAGGGCTTCGAGTTGACGTTGCCGTCGTCGGTGAGCCGCGAAACGTCGCCTCCCCGCGCCGCGACGAGGCGGATGTTCCACTCCCCCGCGATGCGGCCGTCCGACGGACCCGCGGTCTGGGTCAAGAAGGCGATGGTCGCGCCGTCGGGCGAGAAGTACGGGTCGTAGTCGGCGTGACCGTCGTCGGTGAGGCGGTGGACCGGACCACCGGAGGCCGCGACGGTGTAGAGCTCGTGGCGGCCGGGCGTGCAGATGCTTCCCGGACACCCGACGAACGCGATGGTGTCGCCATCGGGCGAGAACGAGGGGTCGAGGTTCGCGCCGCCGCGATCGGTCACCTGGCGCGGTCGCCGCCCGGTCGCGTCGGTGATCCAGATGTTCGGGTTGACCGCGTTGCCGGCGAACAGCACCAGGGAGCGGCCGTCGGGCGACCATTCCGGATGACCGAACTGCACCCAGCCGTGCGCGTCGTCGGGGAGCAACTCGGTGAGGCCCGTCCCATCGACGCCGACGACCCAGACACTGAGCTGCTTGAAGGCCATCTTCGCGGCATTGTCGTGCACTCCCGCGGGCGTTCGTACGAACAGCACGTGACGACGATCGGGCGACAGCCTCGGCCACCACGAGTCGTACCGTGGATCGTCGGTCAGGGCGAGCGCTTCGACGCTCGTCACCGTCGCCGGGGCTGTCGCCGTCGCGAGCGTGTAGAGCTCGTAGTTGCCGGAGCGGTCCGAGTCGAAGACGACGTCGCCGTCGGGCAGCGTCGCCGCAACGGTCGGGAGCGACACGTCGGCGAGGTCGGGCGCGTCGACGCTCTCGTGCGCGACGCTCCAGACCTTCACGACGACCACGCCGACGACCAGGGCGAGCAGCGCCGCGACGACGCCCACGGTGATCAGACACCCTCGCGGGACGCGCCTGCGTTCGTTCACCGTGCGCCGCCACGTTCCGCGGCGACATCGAAGCGCTCTCGATAGGCAGCGAATCGATCGTGCTCCGTCGCGAGGTCGATCCCGAAGTCGGAGGCCTCGTAGGTGTGCACGCCGCCGGCGTGTTGCGGATGGGCGCGCAGCCAGTCGCGCATCGCCGAGACGAAGGTCGGCGAGCACTCGTCGTCGAAGAACCGAGAGATGGCCTCGACCGTCGCGACCGGGTCCGCGACGAGGGCGGAGTAGTGGCAGTCGAAGACGCGCAGCGCGCCGGTATCACGGGCGCGCGCCGAGCGTTCGAGGCCCTCGGCCCAGACCGCGGGCCACACGGCTCCGAGTCGGGCGTGGTCGACGTGATCGCTCCCGATCCGATGCAGCACCGCCGCCAGACTGCAGTACGACAGCACGGCCTCGACAGGATCGCGATGGGTCTGCACGATGCGCGCGTCGGGGAAGGTTTCGATCAGGCGGTCGACCCAGAACAGGTGCGCCGGCGACTTCAGGAGCCAGCGGCCGCGATCGTTGCGCCACTGCAGCAGCTGCAGTTGGCGGTGGTAGTAGTCGTAGTGAGGTCGGTAGTCGGCACCGAGACACCAGTCGAGGTATCCCCAGACCTGGTTGATCGTGGTCGTCTCGAGGCTCGCGCAGGAATTGACGAAGAGCGTCACGCACTCGGTCGGCATCGTCGGACCGACCGGATGGAGCCGCCGGGCCTCGGGCGCCAGGTAGTCGAGCAGTCGCGTCGTTCGCGCCGCCGCCGCGATCCGGGGGTCGCTCGCGTAGGTCGCGGCGGTCGGTGGCGGCGACGGTGTCGCGGCCTCCCAACCGAGCAGGTTGCGGTGGCCGGGGTCGAGGGCGAGCAGGTTCTGCAGGAGCGTCGTCCCTGTCCGCGGGAGCCCGATGACGTAGGTCGGAGCCGCGATCCGAACGTCGAGGATCTCGGGATTCGCCTTCCAGTCGGCCTGGAGGCGCAGGCGGTTCTCCAGCGCGTGCTCGAGGGCGCCGCGTGCGAAGAGCCGGCCTGCCGGCGTGAGCTGCGCATCGGACTCGAGCGAGCCGACGAGCACCGAGAGGGGTTCGCGGAACTCGTCGCTCCCGAAATCGTCGAGGCCCGCCGCGACGGTCGCCCGTTCACAGAGATCGTCGACGTCGAGGCGGCCGAACGACGGTCGGACACGCCGGACGCAACCCGCGACGAGGTTCGCGGCGCGGAGCGCGCGCGGTGGGCGCTGACCGACGGCTCGGATCGTTCGCGCCACGATCCGGTCAGACCTCGCCGAGGTCGCCCGAACCGACCTCGGACTCGTCGCGGTAGCGCACGACGCGGGCGGGTTGCCCCACCACGATCGCGAGCGGCGGGACGTCGTCGAGGACGAGCGCGTTCGATGCGATCAACGCACCGTCGCCGATCTCGACGCCACCGAGCACCTTCGCCGCGTCGAGGAAGAACACGTCGTTGCCGACGCGCGGATGTCCCTTCTTGTCGGGACGAGCCGCGGTGCCGAAGCGGACGCCGCCGGTGAGGATCACGTTCGAACCCATCTCCAGCTCCGAGCCCCACCCGCAGAACACAGGATGTGCGATGGCCAGGCCCGGGCCGACGCGCGCCCCGGGCGCGAGATCGGCGCCGAAGAGCACGACGTTGGCGAAGTAGCAGAGGCGCGACAACGGTCGGAGCGAGTGCGTGTGGCAGAAGTGGGCGACGCGAAAGAGCAGCACTGCCCAGACGCCCGGGATCGTCAGGAGGTCGGCGTACGCGCCCGCCGAAGGGAACCGGACACCCTTCAGGCGCGCGGTCGCTTCGAGGTCGGATCGGATGAGCGCGAACAGACCGGGTTCAAGAGCCGCGTGTGACATCAAGACCTCCGTGGATGCTTCGAAACGTTCGGGGGACGACCGATAGCGTCATCGTCGTGAGGCACGGTATCGACGTTCGCGACCGCATCGGTGTCGTGGGGATCGGGACGCTGGGCGTCACGATCGCCCAACTCGGGCTCGATCGCGGTGGTTCGGTCGTGATGATCGTGCGACCGGGGGCAGGCAAGGTCGAGCGAGCCGAGGCCGCGATCGATGCGTCGATCGAGCGCGAGGTGCGCGCCGGGCGCGTCGGCGACGCGGCCGAGATGCGCGCCCGCGCGGTCGTCACCGACGACCTCGCCGCGTTGCGAGACTGTCCGGTCGTCGTCGAATCGGTGATCGAAGACATCGCGGCCAAACAAGCCGCGGTCGCGGCGATCGAGCCGTTCCTCGCGCCGACGGCGGTGATCGCGAGCGCGACGTCGACGATTCCGGCGGCAACCATCGGGGCCGGTGCCGCTCGTCCCGACCGCATCGTGGTTGCTCACTACGTCTGGCCCGCGAACCGGGTCCGGCTCGTCGAGTTCGCCGCCGCCGACGACGCCGATCCCGCCGCCGTCAGCACGGTGCTCGCGCTCCTCGATCGCCAGGAGAAGACCGTCGTGCGCGCCCGCGACGTTGCCGGGTTCTTGATCACCCGGGTCGTCTTCGCGTACTGGAACGAGATGATCGAGCTGCTGTGCGAAGGGTGGTCTCCGAGCGAACTCGACGCCGCGCTCGAAGCCGCGGGCTGGCCGATGGGACCCTGCCGGCTCGTCGACCGCACCTCGCTCACGACGCCGCTGCCCGTCCTCGCGGTCGTCGGGCCCGTGATGCAGGGCCGCGCCGACGCGATCGGCCTGCTCGCGCCGCTCGTCGCGGCGGGTCACTGTGGAGTCGCAGCCGGTCGCGGGTTGTACGAATACACCGACGGCGACCGCCGCGACCACGCCGCGGCGCTGGCAATGCTCCCCCGCCGACCGCGACAGCCCGGCGACCCGGTCGAACGCCTCGTCGACGCCCTCGCGAACGAAGCCGGATGGTGCGTTTCCGAAGGTGTCGTCGCCGGCTGGGACGATGCGGCGCTCGGTGTCGATGCCGCCTATGGATTCCCCGGCGGGCTGCTCGCCCACGTGGGCGACGGGCGGGCGCTGCGAGCGCGGCTGCAACACCGCGCCGAGACGATCGCGCCCCGCTTCACGCCCAGCCCGGCGATCGCGGCCGACCGCGGCTGACGACATCGCTCAGGTCCCGTCGGGGCCGCGGGCGATGAGGATGTGGAGCGTCGCGACGCACACGGCCTCGCCGCGCTGGTTGCGGAGTGTCTGGCGCACCGAGACGACCCCCGCGCGTACGTCCTTCGCTCGCAGTCCGATGACCTCGTGCTCGCAATCGAGCGTGTCGCCGAGGAAGGTCGGCGCCAGGAAGCGCACGTCGTCCATCCCGTAGAACGCGACGACGATCCCGGGGACGAGCGGGAACATCCCGGAACTCGCGGACAGGACCAGGAACCCGTGCGCGATCCGTTGCCCGAACCGACTGGACCGCGCGTATTCGGCGTTCATGTGCAGCGGATAGTGGTCGCCGACGATGCCGGCGAAGCCGACGACGTGACTCTCGGTGATCGTGTACCCGGGGAAGACGCGCTGTTCGCCGATCTCGTACTCGTCGAAGTACTTGTCGAACACCTACGCCACCTCCGCGCGCAGCGTCGCGGGGTCGGCCCACACCAGGTACAGGGCGCCCCAGGCCATCCCGCCGCCGACGGCCGACAGGACGAGGCGGCTGCCGTGGGCCAGATCGCCGCGGCGGTTCGCCTCGTCGAGCGCGATCGGCACGGTTGCCCCCGAGGTGTTGCCCGTGTGGTCGATACACACCTGGACGCGCTCCGACGGGATCCCGAGCCCGCGACTCGCGTCGTCGATGATGTTCTGGCCGGTCTGGTGCGGGATCCACCAATCGATGTCGTCGATGCTCGCATCGGCGAGCGCAACCACCTCACGCGTCACCTCGACGAACTTCTCCACCGCGAGGTCGTAGATCTCCTTGTGCCGCAAGCGCGTGTACTGGGAGCGATCGCGCAGCACCTCTGCGGTGATCGGCGCGAGCGTGCCGCCCATCGGGACCCACGTGTAGTGCGCGATCGACCCGTCGGTGTGGGTCGTCGACGCCTTGATTCCGTAGTCGCTGTCGGGAAGGTTTGCGAGGACGACCGCGCCGGACCCGTCGCCGAAGACGGTCTGTTCGAGGAATCGCTCCGGGTCGGTCAACGACGACATCACTTCGGTGTGGACGACGAGCGCGCGGTGATAGCGGCCGGTGTCCATGAGCGCGGAGGCCGTGATCGTGGCGTCGATGAAGCCGGCGCAGGCGGCCTCGAGTTGGAAGCACTTGGCCGTGATGCCGAGTTCGGCCTGGAACAGACTGACGGTGCTGGGAAGTCGGTAGTCGGACGTGAAGGTCGACAGGACGAGCAGGTCGATGTCTTCGGGGGCGAGGCCCGCGTTGTCGAGCGCTCGCCGGGCGGCATTGGTCGCGAGGTGCACGTTGCCCTCCCCCGACCGGACGCGGTGACGCTCGGCGACGCCTGCTCGCTTCATCGCCCATTCGTGCAGCGAGCTCCCCGAACGCACACGATCGAAGTCGAGGACCATCGACTCGAGTTCGTCGTTGTCGATGCACCACTCGGGCAGATAGCTCCCCGTGCCCAGGATCACCTTGCTCATCGGTTCCTCCTCGATCGCGTGTTCATCGGATGTTGCTCGCCATGGCGCGTGGATCGGCGCGGTTCGGTCGGTCGGCGGTCGCGGCCTGCAGTGCAGACCAGAGGTGGCGGCCCGTCGCCGCGCTCGTGAAGCGCGCAGCACGGGCGGAACCGCGCTCGATGAGCGCGGTTCGTTCCGGGGAATCGACGCTCACCGCTGCCAGCCCCTCGGCGATCGCGTCGATGTCGGTCGGGTCGACGAGATGCGCGGCATCGCCACACACCTCGGGAACGGCGGTGACGTCGGACGCCAACACCGGGGTTCCCGCGGCCATCGCTTCGATCGGCGGCACACCGAACCCCTCGAACAACGACACGTACGCCAGTGCTCGCGCCTCACCGAGCAGCCACCGCCGGGTCGCGTCGTCGACTCGGCCG
Source organism: Actinomycetota bacterium (assembly GCA_005779345.1). Classification (GTDB taxonomy): domain Bacteria; phylum Actinomycetota; class Acidimicrobiia; order IMCC26256; family PALSA-610; genus SXJQ01. The sequence goes on along the minus strand of SXJQ01000074.1, from coordinate 6,850 downwards.
AGCTGCACCAACCAGTCGGGCGCGGTCTTGTTCGCGGCGACTCCGGCACCGAACCACGAGCCGCCCGCGATCACGAGCTGACAACCCGCGAGCGCCCCGTCGCGCCGCGCCGCATCGAACGCGGCGACCACCCGATCGAGGTTCTTGCGGGGATGGACGTTGCCCAGGTAGAGGACGAACGGTGAATCGAGGCCCTTGCCCGTGCACCAGGCTCGGGCGGCGTCGACCTCGCGGGGCGCCGGCGCGACCGGAGGCACCACCCGGTTCGGAACCACGAAGACCCGATCGGGATCGAGGCCGTAGGTCGCGAGGAGGTCCTGGCGCGAGAACTCGCTCGGGGTCAGGACCACGCGCGCAGCCCGTGCCTGGCGCGGGACGAGCATCGCGAGGCGATGTCGAGTGGTGCGCGGGTAGTCGCCCGGTCGATGCACGAACGACAGGTCGCCGATCGTGAGCGCCGATGGGAGAACGGGAGGAATCGGGGCGTGGGTGATGGTGTGGACCAGGTCGGCTCGGCCGCGTTCGCCCGCGATCGCCAAGGGAAGACCCGCGACATAGTGCACCAGACCGCGGCGCCGCGCGATCCTCCGGACGGCGAAGCGTTCGTCGCCCGCGATCGTCGCCGGCACCTCGACCCCCTCGCGGAGGAGGAGCGGGAACGCGTCGTCGGGGCCCGCCGCGAGCGCGAGGCCCTCGAGCGCGCCGGTCAGGTACGTCTCGTCGCCGCCGAGTCCCGAGCCCAGCGCGGTGGCGTCGAACACGACGCGCATTGCCTCACCTCCTCCCTCGAACGCCCATCGTGGGTCTGATCAGCTGAACACCGCGGCCCACCGCGCCATGGCTTCACCCAAGCGCCGGTAGATGTCGCGGTAGTGAACGGGTGCCGTCGAGCGCGTGACCTCGCCGAGGAACTCCTCGGTGAACGCGCCGAACATCGGGCCGTACTCGCCCACCGACACCCGTTCCGCGGCCGCGTCGGCCGCGGCCAGGAACTCGCGCGCCATGAGGTGCATGTAGTGCTCGATCTTCGTGGTGCGTTCCGACGGCGTCAGCCGCGTGTGCTCGACGATCGGCCCGCCGTAGGAGAAGAGGTCGCCCCGCTTGTCCATCAACTTCTTGAGGACGTAACCGCCCCAGATGTCGTCGTGGCGCGACAACTGCCAACCGCCGGGCGAACCGTCTTCGACCCAGAGGTCGGGAAGGAAGAAGTAGGCCGGCACCAGGTCGGCGGTGAACGCGGTGTTCATCCCGCACACCGGGATGTTCGACCGCGCGATCCGATTCCGATCGTCGAGGAGCCCCGGCTCGTACGGCGCCTCGTGGGGCGGGAGCCGATCGATGCCGTTGAGATCGACGATCTTCTCCCACAGGCCGTGGTTGAGCTTCACGGTGCCGGAGGCGGTGGTGTCGATCTCGCGCGTGTAGCTGGGGTGACGCAGCTCGTACGGATACCCGCGCGCGTACCAACCCGCGGAATTGATCGAGTTCACCCAGCCGTTCGGCCATGCCGACTCGCGTGCCGGCGCGTCGGTGACCGTGGTCAGTTGTGCGAGGTGTGTCTCGAGCCAGCCCTTCGGCACCTTGCAGTCGTAGTCGAGGGCGATGACGACGTCGTACCCCTCGCGGTACGCCACGACATGGCCGAAGTTCCGGGCGGCCGCGCTCTTGTGCGGGATCGCGTCGTAGTGCGCGCCCATGATGTCGCGTTGCGCCGTGTAGTCGTAGTACGTCACCTTGGGTCGCGGCGGCGGCGACAGCTTCCCGTCGCTGTCGTCGGGCACGATGATCGCGATGTCTTCGGGGATCTCGTCGAAGATCGACCAGTCGGGGTCGTTCGGGATCGGGATGACGACGGCGACCTTGCGCCGGTCGAGGGTGGTCATGGTTCAGTTCCCTCCTTGGTGGGTGAGCTCGGTGCGATCACGCACGAGATGTCCGAAGTGCACGTGCAGGTACTCCTCGAGCGCGACCCGCCACGGACGCATCGTGTTCAGTCCCTGCAGGTCGAGGTGGAGGTTCTGCATGATCTCCGACGGCGGGCGCGGCGCGGGGAACTCGTCCTTGAAGAAGCCGGAATCGACCTCCACCAACTCCACCCGATCGCCGACTCCGAGGACCTCGAGGATCCGCTCGGCGACGTCGTAGCGGCTGCCGTCTCCCTCGCATGCCATGTGGTAGCGACCCCAGGACTCCGACGCGACGAGTCCGAGCAGCGTCTGCGCGAAATCGGGAACGTAGGTCGGTGTTCCCAACTTGTCGCCGACGGCGCGGATGACCTCGGCACCGTCGTCGATCTGTTGGAGGATCCGGGCGACGAACTTGTGGTCGATCGCGCCGCCACCGACCATCCAGCCGGCGCGCACGATGAAGTAGCGATCCAGCCACTGCTCGACGTACTTCTCGCCTTCGTACTTGCTTCGGCCGTAGACGTTGATCGGGTTGGCGTCGTCCCACTCGTGGTACGCGCCCGTCTTCTCGCCGTCGAACACACCAGCCGTGCTGATGTACACGAGCGGCACCTCGCGCCGGGCGGCTTCGAGGACCACGTGCTTCGTCGCGACCGTGTTCGTGAGGAACGCGTGACCGGGGTCGTCTTCGGATACCTCGAGGGAGGTCTCGGCCGCGAGGTGGAGCACATAGTCGGGCTGCACGGCGTCGAACGCCTCGCGCAACTCGTCGCGCGAACGCACGTCGAGGTGACCGAGCGACGGCCCCCCGAGCCCGAACGGTTCGGGTCGGTGCAGGTCGATGTCGGTCGCGACGACGTCGTGGCCGGCGGCGACGAAGGCCGGCACAAGACCGCTGCCCAGCATTCCGGCGGCGCCGGTCGCAAGGATCTTCATGGAGTACTCCCGGTGAGAGGGACGGGGGGACGGCCTGAACCGGCGATCACCACGTACCGACAGAAGCGTCGGACGGGTCGCAAGGACCGCAACAAGCGGCGATCAACCTGCTCGAGACGCGCGAACGCGCGGTCGGAGAGTTCGACGAAGTTCTGCGCGCGGGTCAGAAGTTGGAACGGCAACACGTCGGTGCGTGCGAACGATGCTCGAATTTCCTCCAACGCAGCAGCGTCGATCGATCGCTCGTCGGGAGTGTCGCGTCGCGACGGGAACCGCCGCTCGACCGGCCGCGAGTACCGCACGCGTTCGACGAACGCGGGCATCAGCAGCACCGGTTCGGCGAACAGGGCCTGGCCGCCGGGCTTCAGCATCCGCGCGATGTTCGGCAGCGCCCGCGGGAGGTCGAGATGGTGGAGCACCTGGTTGGCGATCACGGCGTCGAAACTGCCGTCGGGTTCGTCGAGGTCCTCGATCGCTGCGGCGATCAACTCGACGCGATCGGCGACACCGTTCATCTCGGCGCGTCGCCGCGCGATCGCGAGCATCCCCTCGGAAACGTCGACGCCGACCGCGCGTGCGCCCCGCAGCGCGTGGTAGCTGCTCAACGTGCCACTCCCGCACCCGACCTCGAGGATGCGCCGGTCGTCGAGATCGCCGAGCCGCGCGTAGATCGTGTCGAGGAAGTCGACGTGCTCACGATTCGGATAGGGCGGCCGAGTGCCGTCGACGACCAAGGTCGCGTCGTCGAGCGTCTGGCCGATCTGCTCGGCGCGCCGGTCGTAGACCTCGGCTTCGTGCACCTGACGGAGCGTGGGTTCGGCGCTCACGAGGGCGCCTCCAGACTCACGCGTGCGTTGCGGAGGTGACCCAACGCTGCAACCCGGTTCGCCGGCGTCCGGACCGAACGCACGCCGTGCGCGCAGGCCCGCAACGTGAAGCCGGCCGCCTCGATCCCTTGGAGCAATCGGGTGCGCGAGCGACCGTGTCGACGCGCGAAATACCGGTTGAACGTGCGCAGCGCGAGCGGCGACGCGGCTCCGGGCTCGCGCCTGGTCGACTGGCCCATGAGGTGGATCGCCTCGGCCTCCGGCTCGTACCAGACGTGCCAGTCCGCCTCGCGAGCACGCCGGCAGAGGTCGACGTCGTCCATGTAGGCGAAGAACGTCTCGTCCATCGGTCCGGTCTCGGCCAGCGCCCGTGCCCGAACGAGCATGCACGCGCTCGACACCCATTCCGGCTGGAAGGCCTCCCTGACGTCGCGTCCGAGGTAGATCCCGCGAGTCGCTCCGACCGCGAGTCGGTCGATGCCGAAGTGGAACACCGCCGCTGCCGACAGGCTCGGTTCGCGCCCCGCGGTCCAGCGCTGGAACGACCCGTCGCGGTACACGAGGCGGGGGCCGACGACACCACAGCGCGGGTCGGTGTCCATCCGGGCGAGGAGGCGATCGAGACACCCCGCGGTCAAGAACGCGTCCGCGTTGATCAAGAGGAGCTGCGCTCCGCGCGCGGCGGCCATCCCGAGGTTGTTCGCCTTCTGATACCCGAGGTTCGTCTCGCATTCGATCAGCGCGACGTCGGGCCAGTCGCGGCGGACGAGTTCGACGGAGCCGTCGTCGGAGCCGTTGTCGACGACGACGACCTCGAGCGGAGCGCCGGCGGCGCCGTGTTCGACCAACGACTCGAGGCACTGCTCCAGCAAGGCGCCGGTGTTCCAATTGACGATCACGGCGGTGACGAGCGGTGCGCTCGTCGGGTCGCGCGGATCGGTGAACCGCGCCGTGGTGTCGGGGGCGGCCGTCATCGCCAGTCCAACCAGAACTCGTCGGTCACGAGCGTGACCTGGAGTGGCCGCACGACTCCCCCGCCCGCGGGAACGACGTGGATGTCGGGCTGGAGTGGCGGCCCCGACAGGGAGATGAAGGCGATCGTCGTGCCGTCGGGGCTCCAGGTCGGGCCGAACACCGGCGAATCCTCCGGACCGGTGAGCGTCCGCGCCGAGCCGCCGACGAGGGCGTCGCCGGCGAGGTCGACCCGCACGAGCACCCAACCCTCGGAGGCGATCTCGCCTTGCTGCGCGGCGAGAGCGAGGTTCGACTGCGAGGTCTGGATCGCGCCGCCACCGCGGTAGCTCGCGTACACGAGCGACCCACCGTCGGGCGACCACGCGGGCGACAGATTCACGTAATCGTCGTCGGTGAGTTCGCGGTAGTCGCTCCCGTCGCGCGCGTCGATCGTGGCGATCTGCAGGTTCCCGCCGACCGTCGTCGCGAACGCGATCCGGCTGCCGTCGGGCGAATAGCGGGGGTGGAGGTCGGAGACGGGCAGCGCTCCCGAGGTCGCGTTCGTGAGGTTGAACACCTCGCCGGTGAGGAGGTCGAGGCGGACGATGAACGACTCGCGGGTCGCGGTCGAGATGTTGGTGAACACGACGTAGCGGCCGTCGGGCGAGATGTCGGGGTCGGCGTTGCCGCGCACCTCGCCGTCGGGGATCGCGTCGAGATGGTCCTCGGTCCATGGCGTCGTGAGCTGTCGGAGTCCGGTGCCGTCGGTGTTGACGATGAAGACCTGTTCGAGCGGCGCGAGGGCGCGCTCGAACGCGGGGAAGTAGAACTCGCTCATCCACGACAGCGTGTAGTGCCGATGTCGAAAGTCGCCGGGCGGTGGGTCGGGGATCTGCGGCCGGTTCACGTCGTACGGGACGAGCGCGCTGAACACGACCTGTTCGCGGTCGGCGGACCACCGCGCGTTGAGCGGTTGCACCGGAAGGTCGGGCAGCACGGGGAGTTCGCCGAAGCGGTCCGGGAGCGATGCCTCCACGAGCAGTCGGTCGTCAGGGCCGCGACCACCGAACAGGAGACGATCGGCCGGCGAGCGCGACCCGATCTGCGCCGTGACGTCGGGGGCATCGCTCGGCAGGACCCAGTCGAACCAGTTGATCGCGAGCTGGACCGACGACACGACCCGGCGTGGGTTGCCGCCGTCGGCGTCGATGAAGCACACGCACGACTCGACGTTGGAGAGCACCGAGACGAACCCGAGTCCACTGCCGTCGGGGGTCCAGCGCGGCACGTACGCGGGGCCCTGTTCGGGTGAGCACGACTCCGCGATCGTCCGCTCGAAACAGCGCTCGCCCGCGGTGAGTTCACGTTCTGCGCCTCCCTCGGCGAGGTCGCGCACGATGAGGCGGAAGTCGTACAGCTTCACCTGGAACTCGTCGACGGAGTTCGGGTCGCGGGGCGTGCCCTCGCCGACGTACCGCGAGATCGTGAGGCGAGAACCGTCGGGCGAGACCTCGGGGTCGGTGTTGTAGAAGCGGTTGTTCGTGAGGTCGACGCGGTTGCGGCCGTCGGCGTCGGTCATGACGATCTGGCCCGGACGACCCTCCGAACCGGTGGCCGACGACGCGAGGACCACCCGCGTACCGTCGGGCGTCCAGCGCGGGTCGGAGTCGATCGCCCCCGCTTCGGAGCCCGCCGCCGAGAGGTTCGTGACCAACTGGGTGTCGAGGTCCATGCGGTACACGCCGGCGAGCGGATACTCCGACCACTGCGACGAGAAGACCATCGCTCGTCCGTCGCGCGAGATCTGCGGCTGCGCGTTGCGCCACCGGGTCGACGTCAGCGCGCGCACGTCGGAACCGTCGCTGCGCATCAGGTAGACCTGCTCCGGCGAACCGACCGGCCCGTGACGGCCGGTGAACACGATGTGCGATCCGCCGTACGCGAAGGTGGGCCAGGAGTAGTCGCCGAAATCGTTGGGCGTGATGCGCGTGAGCCCACTCCCGTCGCCGTTCACCGTGAAGATCGCGCGGTGCCCGGTGGCCCGGTCGGTCGCTGCGAAGGTGATCTTGAGCTGCGACAGATTGCTCGCGCCCGACGCGACGCTCGAGGTGAGGAACAACGGCCCGCCGAGGAGGAGCCCCCCGAGGAAGGCAGCGCGAACCCGCGTGAGGCGCCGCCGGCGCCGATCGAGCCGGGTCCGGCGCGCGATCCCGGTCTCGAGCGCGC
>SXJQ01000073.1 GCA_005779345.1 Actinomycetota bacterium | reverse complement strand
GCCGTCGAGGTCGTGGTGGTCGACGAGGACGCCCGCGAATCCCGGTTGGCCGGGGAGCGCCACGAGCGTGTCGAGGTCGGGTCGTTGCACGAAGTCGCCGAGCGCGTCGCGCCGCCAACTCGGCCACCAGGTGAGGTAGGGCGTGCCGCCGAGGTCCATGCCGTACGCGATCTCGCTGATCGCGGTTCCTGTGGGGAGGGCACCGACGAACTTGTCGCGGTGGAGGTGCTTGCCGATCATCACGCCGTCGATCGTGACGCCCTCGGTGCGGATCCAGCGGATCTCGTGGTCGTCGAGCCAGGCCGCGACCTGTTCGGGCGTGCGGGCAGGCGTCATCGGGGCCCGCCCATCGCGTACGCGATCGACCGGCCCGTGAGGACGGCGACATGGCGCAGTTCGCCGACGAACGCGAGGTGTTCGGCGAGGATGTCCTCACCGAGCACGGAGCTACCCGACAGCGCCACCCCGAGCCGGTGCGCGGTGCCGTGCAGTTCGCACTCCGGGGCGCCCTCGCCGAGCTCGACCACCTCGGCGCGGTCGGTGCAGACGACGCGCACGGCTGTGGGCATCCCTCGGTGACCGGCGGCGAACTGCCAGAACGCCCGTGCCTCGTCGGGCCAGGGTGCCCGCGGTGGATCGAGCACCTTGCCGAGCGCGAGCGCGAACTGCGGGTGTCGCGCCGCGCCCGTGACCTTGGGCTTGGGGGGCTCGGGGTCGTTCATGGTGGCGAGGTCGGCCTCGATGACGACCGTGGCGTCGGGGGCCACGCCGGCCTCGATCCGTACCGCACCGCGCTCGAATCGCAACGTTGCAGCCTGCGGGTCGGTCGCGCTCCGGAGCGCGGCGACGCCGCGCATCTTGGCGAGCGTGGGGCCGAGCTTCGGATCGGCGGCGGAACGACGGAGCGTGACGCCCAGCATCCGCACGATCGGCGGCGGGTCGTCTTGGAGTTCGATCTGCACGGTCACGTGCTCATCTTGACACTCCGGCGCATCGACCAACGCCGGGCCGGTAACTTGCGCGCCCGTGACCGGCGACTCCCTCCCGCACAACGCCACGCAGCACCGGGGCGCGACGCAGCACGACGACTTCTCGGCGCGGGCCGACTTCTCCGGTCGCGTCGGCCGAACCTTCGCGGGCTCGGAATCCGGTTGGCCGCCGGTGCGGCGCGCGGAGGGTCGTCCGAACGTCGTGGTGATGCTCGTCGACGACCTCGGCTGGTCGGATCTCGGCTGTTTCGGCGGCGAGATCGAGACGCCGAACATCGATGCGCTCGCCGGAAGCGGGTTGCGGTTCACGAACTTCCACGTCGCGGCGATGTGTTCGCCGACGCGCGCGGCCCTCCTCACCGGAACGAACCCACACCGCGCGGGAATGGGCTCGGTGGCGCAGAGCGACCCGGGTTTCCCGGGCTACGCGTCGGAGCTTGCCCCCGATGTCGCGACGATCGCAGAGTTGCTGCGCGACGAGGGCTGGGCGACGCTCATGGTCGGCAAGTGGCATCTCTGCAAGGACTCCGACGAGCACGCTGCCGGGTCGCAACACTCGTGGCCGTGCCAGCGCGGTTTCGATCGCTTCTACGGGTTCCTCGGGCCGTTCACGAACCTGCACCACCCGGCCGAGCTGATGCGCGACAACACACCGGTCGACGTCGATGCGTATCCCGACGGTTACTACCTCACCGACGACCTCACCGATCAGGCGATCACGATGATTCGCTCGGTGAAGGCGGGCGATCCGGCGAAGCCGTTCTTCCTCTACTTCGCGCACGGCGCCGTCCACGCACCGCTCCACGCGAAGCCCGACGACATCGCCAAGTACGTCGACGCGTACCACGCCGGGTGGGACGAGATCCGTGCAGCGCGGTTCGCGCGCCAGCAGTCACTGGGCGTGCTGCCGGATGGCGCGACCCTCCCGCCGCGCAACTCCGAACCCGGCGACGACGTGCTCGCGTGGGATGCGTTGACCGACGACGAACGGCGATTGTTCGCCCGGCACATGGCCGTGTACGCGGGCATGGTCGACAACATCGACCAGAACGTCGGGCGGTTGCTCGCGGCGCTCACCGAGATCGACGAGATCGACAACACGATCTTCGTGTTCATGTCCGACAACGGCGCGTCGCGCGAAGGCGAAGCCGTCGGAACGAGCGCCTACTACGTGCATCTGCTCCAGGGCGACGACGTGCACGCCGACCTCGCCCGGATCGACCTGCTCGGCGGTCCGCAGACGACCCCCCACTATCCGCGCGGCTGGGCGATGGCGAGCGGAACGCCCTGGCGGCTCTACAAGATCAACATGCACGCGGGCGGACACACCTCTCCCTGCATCTGGCACTGGCCCGGCGGAGCGCTCGAAGCCGGTGGCATGCGGCGCCAGTTCACCTACGTGACCGACGTACTCCCGACCCTGCTCGAACTCCTCGAGGTCGAGCGGCCGGCACGACGCGCCGGTCGCGAACTCCAGCCACTCCCGGGCACGAGCTTCGTCGCGACGTTGCATTCGGCCGACGCCGCGTCCATGCACGTCGAGCAGTACGCGGAGATGAACGGCCACCGCGGCTTCTATCGCGACGGGCTCGAGATCGTGACGAACCACAAGCCGCTGACACCGTTCGGTGACGACGAATGGGAGCTCTACGACCTGCGCGTGGATCCGACCGAGCTGCGCGACCTCGCGCGATCCCGACCAGAGGTCGTCGCCGAACTCGCTGCCGCCTGGCACGCGGCGGCGCGCGACAACGACGTCTACCCGCTCGACGAGGGATCGTCGCTCCGCTTCTTGTTGCGTCCGCCGCACATCGCGTCGCTCCGGGGGCCGGTCACGATTCCGCGCGGCACGCCGACGCTCGAACGCTGGCGTGCCATGCAGTTGCTCTGGTTCCGCTCGTGCACGGTGCGCGTCGCGCTCGATCATCGAGCCGGCGACCGCGGGTATCTCGTCGCCCACGGCGACCAGGGCGCGGGGTACGGCCTCTACGCGCTCGACGACGAGTTGCGGTTCGTGCACAACGACGGCCGCGGTCGCCTGCGCGAGTTCTCGGCGGGGGAGTTCCCGGCGGGAACCCGGGAGGTGGTCCTGCAACTCGACGCGTGCCCCGGCCGCAGGTGGGACGTGACGCTCGCGGCCGACGGTGTCGTGCTCGGCGGCGAGACCGACTTCCCGATGCTGTTCGGGATGGCGCCGTTCGAGGGGATCGACGTCGGGATCGATCGCCGTTCGCCCGTGTCGTGGTCGATCTTCGAACGATTCGGTACCTTCGCCTACTCGGGGTCACTCCGCCACGCGCGCTACGAGCCGGGCGCCGATGGACCCGACTCGCCCGAGCGGCTCCTCGACGTGATCCGCCAGATGGGCGCGCGTTTCGAGTGAGGCGGGCGCGGCGACCGCGGGCGACCGCGCTCAGTTCGTGACCGAGGCGGCGACGGCGTCGACGATGCGGTCGATCTCCGCGTCGGTGATCACCAACGGCGGGCACCAGGTGAGCGTCTCGTCGTTGACGGCTCGGGTGATGACCCCTTGGCGGAGCAACGCGTCGCGCACCGCGAAGGCATCGCGGCCCGCAGCAACCCGGATCGCGCCGACCGCGCCGTCGGAGCGGACCTCGGCGAGCGCGCCGTCGGCCGCGAGCGCGCGGAAACCGCCGAAGAGCCGGGCACCGATCTCGCCGGCCCGCGCCACGAGGCCATCGTGGTCGATCACGTCGAGGTTCGCGAGCCCCGCCGCACAGGCCGTCGGGTGGCCGGAGTAGGTGTGGCCGTGGCGCAGCATCCAGGTGTCGTCGCCTTCGAGGGGCGCACGCACGGCTTCGCCGACCAGCACGCCGCCGAGGGGGATGTAGCCCGAGGTGACGGCCTTCGCGAACGTGACGAGGTCGGGCCGCACCCCGAAGCGCTGCGCGCCCCACCAGTGTCCGAGCCGCCCGAACCCGCAGATGACCTCGTCGAGGATCAGGAACGCGCCATGTTGGTCCGCGAGGCGACGCAGGCCCTCGAGGTAGCCATCGGGCGGCAGGTGGACACCGCCGGCACCCTGCACCGGCTCGGCGAGGATCGCGGCGACCTCGTGGCCGCGTTCGGCCATGAAGGCGGCGATCGCCTCGAGGTCGTCGGCGGGAAGGTTGACCATGCCCTCGACGAACGGGCCGAAGCCCTCCTGGTTGAGCGGGAGACCCTGCGCGGAGAGGCCGCCGTAGGTGACGCCGTGATAGCCGCGCGACCGTGACACGATCACCGTGCGCTCCGGGTGGCCCGCGCGCACGTGCGCGATCCGTGCGAGCTTCAGGGCACTGTCGACGGCCTCGGAGCCCGAACTCGTGAAGAAGACCCGGGCGCGCGGCATCGGGGCCAACTCGGCGAGGCGCGCGGCGAGCTGTTCGGCCGGCTCGACCGAGAACGGATCGAAGCAGTGGAACGCGGCGATCCGACCCATCTGGGCGGCGACGGCCGCGGCGATCTCGGGGCGCCCGTAGCCCACGTTGGCGTACCAGAGGCTCGCCATTCCGTCGATGTACTCGTTGCCGGCGCGGTCCCAGACCCGGGCGCCCGCACCCCGCACGATGCAGAGGTAGTCGGCGTCGGGCTTGGTCGGCTTGGCGTACGGATGCAAGAACGCGCCCACGGTCATCTGCCGCTCTTTCGGGTCGGTCGACGGACGCTGCGACGCTAACGCGCCGCCTCGCGCGCCGGTCGTGTCGAGCCCCGGGTGGCCCGATCCCTCCAATACGTGACGCCACCACATGAACTCCAGAACCATGACTCCGACACATGAACTCCAACACCAGGAGCCACAGGAGTTGCCCCAGGTCACAGCGTTGCGGTTGAGCGAACGCTCAGTGCATTCGTGCGACCACGAGACGTGTGAATAGGGTCGGGCCATGTCCTCCCCACATACCTCTGCTTCGTCGCGCCCGTCCGCGGGTCGTCGGCGAGGCGCACGCGCCGCACTCGCCGCCGGACTCGCCCTCGGACTCGCCCTCGGGGCGGTCGCCGGCCTGGCCCCTCGGGCCGGCGCAACCGCGCCGATGGTCGGCGACGACCCGCGGTCGGCGACGGCGGCCGTGCCCGCCCCGCAGGCTACATCGTTGGTGTGGAACTCAACAGCTGCTGAGATTTGTGGCGTTAGTG